>JANOZG010000316.1:0-6693 GCA_031429275.1 Planctomycetota bacterium | reverse complement strand
GGTACGGGCATGAGGAAATAGTAGTACCACAGCCCCGCCCAGATGATCATCAGCGTGCCAACGGTGACGTATTTTATCGCGCCAGCCGCGCTTCGGGATTGGCTTCGAAACAACTCGAACATGATGGATCTCCTGAAGATTAGTGACTGTTGCCTGTGCATCCTACGGCGACGGCGATCAAACCCAATGTCATCAAAACTCGTATGATTCGCTCCTTGCGACTCAGAGCACTCGCAGGAACACGACGAGGTCTGTCTTCTCGTTCGCGGTCAATTTGAGTTCCAGAATCAGATTGAAAAATTCAACGGTGTCGTCCAGTGTGAGTAGTCGACCGTCGTGAAGATAGGGCGGTGAGTCCTTAATGCCACGCAACGGAAATGTCTTGATCGGGCCATCCGCCGACGCCATCCGCCCGTTGATCGACCTCGGCTTGAAGAACCTTTCGACCTGCAGATTGTGCATCAGGTTGTCGGTGTAATACGGCGGCGTATGGCAGGTGGCGCATTGGGCTTTGCCGAAGAACAAAGTCTCACCCCGCAGCTCCGCTTCGCTGGCCTGTTCGGGATTCAATCTGCCAAGCACAGTCAGCTTCGGCGCCGGTGGGAAGTCCAGCAGGGCCTGAAACTCAGACATGAAGTGAACCTGACTGCCGCGTTCCAGGACGTTGACACCCTTTTTTGTGGCAAGAATTGGATCGCCGTCGAAATAGGCCGCTCGTTGCTCGAACTCTGTGAAATCTTCGACGCTCTTTAAAGCTCGCTGAGATCCGAACAGTCGCTGGATGTTGACGCCGCGGAGTGTCGGAGTGTCCAGTCGATGCCGGAACTCCTGAGGGCGAACGTCGCCGGCCAAATGGGTCGAGGCATTGGTGTGCCCGTTCGCGTGACAGTCAAAACAGGCCACTCCGCGACTAGGGCGAACCGAACGACGGTCATCTGTCTGGTTGAACTGTTGCTGCATGAACGGAGCGACAAGCAGTCGCAGTCCGTCCAGCTGTTTGGGATTCAAGGCGTCTTTGAAGAGTTCATAGAAATTGTCCATCGTCACGAGCTTGCCCTGTGAAACGTCCCCTAGATCAGGTCGCGTGGTCAGGAAGATGGCGGGCGGAAACGCGGGAAGAAAGTGATCAGGCAAATCGTAATCGAGGTCAAATCGGGTCAGATCACGAGCCTCCTGCTTCTTGATTTCGTCGATATGAAACTTCGGAAACAGCATGCCACCTTCCGGATGATTGGGGTGCGGCAGTGGCATGAATCCAAGGGGGAACAAACCGCCCTCGCGAATCTCGGCCGGCTTCATCTCGGCCAAAGCTTCCCATGACTGTTCATCAGCAAGTCGAACTCGAACGCCTTCCTGTACCGGCTTTTTTCGTGCCATCACGGATTCTGCGGCCGGTTGGTCGCTCAGGTCGTAGCGAAGCTGAAGCAGTTCGAGGTGCCGCTGCTGAATGGCTGGTTTAGCTTCCACCATGCGGTTCATGACGGCATTGAAATCTTCCGGCGTTACGATTGGTGTCGCGATGGCAGTCTCTTTCGGTGGCGATGGCGGTCGAAGAGCAGTGGGCGTGCTGACAGTAGTCTGCGCACTAATGCTGCCGCCGACCATTAGTATTCCGAAGACAATTCCTGCAATCCTGCTTCCGCAATCGACTCTTAAACATCTCATGGCTCAACTCCCCAAAAACGCATCTACCATTTGTTCCGCCGCAGACTCGCGGAGTAAAGACTCTAAGATCGCTCAAATTCCTGAGGAATTTCATTCCGGGTTTTGCTGGTACCAACATCCTGCGAAACCCAGACACCGCTCAGGTCCAGTCGTCGGTGATCGCCGAGATCAGGGATCACTTCAGTGGGCGCTTCTTTAAAGGTTCCGCTCTGCTCAGACATGCCCGTGGACTGGGCATTCCAAGATGTCCAGTTGTCAACATCGACGCGCAACAGTGCCAACTGCGGATCGTTGATACCTTCCGGAAACCACACTCGAAGTTCTTCATTCCAGAGCTTTTCGATCAGTTGCCGATCCTGTGCCAAAGTCGCCCGCCCCGAGAGCGACACGTAGATAGATTCCAACGCGTTTTCGTAGGTGACGTTCACCTGGCCTTCCGCTTCGACCGGACCCTCGCTGGCGGAGTCCGCTTTTGTGAAGAACCAAAGACCGCCATCAAATTCCGGCTCTAGAGTGGCCATGGGGCGACTACAGAGTGAACCGTCTTTACACACGGTTGTCATTATGGCAATCCGGATGCCCCTGATGAGGTTTGCCAGGTGGTCAATGTCGCGTGGTGATGCAGTAGTTAATGTCATATGTTTTTCGTTCTCAGTTGAAGTTCTTTTTTCGGATCACAGTGTGTTCTGCGCCAGAACACCAGGAATCCGTGCAACAGGATTCCAGCTCCCCCATCCAAGGAGCACCCAGCGACACCATAGTTTGTCGGGAGATCTGACAAGGTTCAGAGTCACCAGACCGGCATTCACAAGCAGAAAGACGGAGAGATGAATCCAGAACCCCTTCGGCTCCCGGCGATGTCTCATGGATGTCTTTGCCTGATGCGTGTGTGTCATCGATGTGGATTCCATTCTGATCATTGCGGACTGACTGTTCAGCCACCGTTCATTGAGGCTGATCACTTCGTCGATGGGACAATTGACGTAGTGAGAGTGCCCTGTCGAGAGTCTTCATTCGCATTGAAGCGGCCGGAAAGCTTTCGCCGTCTCCTGAAAAGCCGAGAAAGTCGTCCATATCGCGTGCGGCGTCACGCTCAGCGGTTTCCGAGTTGGGCTCGTTCTGCCATTGCCACGCCTCAAGGGCGACACTTCGCTTCGTTTGTTGATCGTACAACATGACTTTGTTTCCATTCGGGAGGACGTTCAATGAACTATCAGGTTTACGCACAAGGCGCAGCGTCGCGGGATTCGGTCAAATTGATCTTCCTCCCTGTGTGATTCTGATGAGAACCACGGCGACTGCGATCAACAGCAAGGGGTGAATGAATCCGCCTGCCGTTGTGGATGTCACCACGCCGAGTATCGTTACCTCTTCAGTAGTTTGTAATTACAGAGTTCCCAAAGTGGGTTACTTCAGACGCTCCTTGCATTTTTGCAAGCTCCGCAGCCTTGTTAGCCGCTTCAGACGGCACGGCAGCCGCGAAGACAATGAGACCGCTCGCGACAGCTTCGAGATAGCGTGAAAGCATTTCGTCTTCCATGTCCCCGAAGAAGTACTGCGAGACAGATTCCTTCCATGATTCCAGCCGCTGTATCCCAATGGCTCCGTCCAGAATCTCAACGTGATCAACGCCAATGGACGTGAAGGACTCGTTCATCGTCTTCATCTTGGATCGGTCGCTGACGATCCCGATGACTTTTCCATAGAGTGCCTCGGGTTCTTGCTCGGTCGTTCCGGTTTCATTATTCATTCTGAGCATCCTCATGCTGCGATTCGCCAGTGATGGCTGCGGTATCGTTTCCTACTTTGTCCGTGTCGACCGACAACTTGAAATCTACGTCGGGGCTCTCTGCCTGATCTTCTCGTGAAAGAGTAAACCAGCCTCAGTAGAACCCAATGCCGACCACGACGAGGGTCAGCACGATCAACACGGGGAACAGTTTCCTGGTTGAAATTCTCCATAAGTCAGGTCTCTTTAAGACCTGTGGTCACCCAATACGTGTTAAGGGTTCGGTGGCTTGACCTTCGGCAGCGCAGGCTTTGGAGCGTCAGGCTTTGGGGCGTCAGGCTTTGGTTCCGCCTTCGGAACAGCAGGTTTCGGTGGCTTCGGTGGCTCGACTTTCGGCTGCGCAGGCTTTGGTTCGGCCTTTGGTACATCGGGTTTAGGTTCAGCCTTCGGAACTACAGGTTTCGGATCAGCCTTACCGCGTTTGGGTTTCGGTTCGCCTTTGGGAAGATCTGATTTTGGCACAACTGGAGTGCCGGGCTTCGGATCGACTTTGGGCGCCTTAGGCTTTGGGTCAACCTTCGGAACGTCAGGCATTGGATCTGTCTTACCGCCTTTGGATTTGGGCTCGCCCTTCTTGCCAGACTTGGGTTCGGCTCCTGGTGTTTTCGTCGCTGCCGGCGATTTTGTGTCGGTGCCGGGGCGCTTCTGCGAGCCCTTGGCGTTTTCAGGATTCGGCCTTGCTTCACGAGGAACGCGTGATTTGGCTTTCACGGTCGGATCAACTTGCGGAATGTCTGGAGTCTTCGGTGTGGACGCGCCTTTTCCAGGCGTCTCGACAACTGCAGAGACAACAGGAGATCTCGGAAGTTCGACTTTCACAGCCTCGGCGGTTTCGTTTGGTTCGGTCGAACTGTCCGGACGAATCGCGGTCGTTTCGGCTTCGAGCTTCTGTCGCTCGTTGCGGAACTTCTGCATCTCCTGCCGACGGGTGGTCAGTGCCTGACGCTCGCTCTGATCTACGACTTGAAACCTCTGTGGACTCTCCTGATTCTGGGTGAGTTCGTCGAGTGACATGGCGACAACAAGGGACTTGTCATCGGTTTGTGGGGCGTTCTGGTTTCGCTCAAGCAAAGCAGTCAGAGTGCGAGGAGGTCTCTGGTCCTCATGGTCGCGGCGATTTGCGAAGTCGCCTTCGATGCGCTGATGCCAGTCAGGGTCCTGGCGATTGTCCCATCGTTGCCGAGCATAGAACGGATCATAGCCGTAGCCACTCTGACCGTACGAAAACCAGGGGTAATATCCGCCAGTGCTGTAATTGTTCGCATAGTAGTCGCCAAAGTAATAATGATGGTAGTGAGGCCGCGAAAAAAGGTGGGCCGTAAACCATCGCAGGTCAATCACTGTTGTTGGCGAATACGAATAGTCTTGTTGTGAGTAAACTCCCGAATTGAGATACACGGGTGCAAATAAAACTCCGCGTCGGGAGACTGAGTAGTCGTAGTATCCATCTACAAATACACACCCTCGAGGTGACCAGACATAATGAGCGGGAATCCAATCCCAGTCCGGCTGCATCGGTGCCCAATAACCGGGACGCCACGCATAGTGATCGTGTTGCCAGATCCAACAGCCTGGCAGCCAGTTATGGTCGTGCGAGGGTGCCTCAATGTTGGGCCCGACTTCGACAGTCGCAGGCGGCTCGGGCAGATATTGAATTTCCGTCTGCGTGGCATCAGCCCAGTATCCAGAAATCCATTGGTGTCCTGATTCCGATTCCGTCCAATAGCCGGGCATCCACTGACGGCCCGGCGGCAGATCGCGCCAGATGCCACTGACCCACAGAAAATCTTCGCGTTCATCGTCCCACGCTGGGTAGCCAGGAATCCACGCGACGTTGTCTCCTTCGGGACGCTGTTCCGGAGCGACTTCTTCAATGGCTTCCGGAGGCTGATTCGGCACGATGATGCCGGGTTCAGGATCGAAGCTGATCGTTTCAGCGAAGGCTTCATGAACCGGCCCGCGAGTCAGTACCTGTACCTCTTCTTCCACATCCGCTTGAGTTCGCGGCATTGCACTCGCATTGTTGATACCAGCCAACGTGCCAAGGGCCACGAGTGCGGCCACAAGACATCCATTCAAAGTACGTGTGAGTTTCATAGTCTTCCATCCTTGCGAGCACTGGCTCGTCCAGTAAATATTGAGGTTAAACCGTCCACCGCCATGTTCAGAAAAACAGAGCGTACCCAAACTATCAGTCGGAACGCGCCAGCGTCCGGTTTATGCCGTATTCGCTGCGAAACCCGGGTGCTAACGCACTGCGGCTGATAGAACCATTGCGCGGTCCAGTTCACGACCGCAGAAAGAATTCCTAGAGGAAGCCGAATGTCGCTCAATGAGCGACACTCGGCGCTGTGGCAACGAACGTCCTGCGACGCTCTATTCACTCGAATTAACGAGCGAAGTCGCCGTCTTTGACGATGGCTTCAATGCAGGTTACTGCCTTCTCATCAGATTTTTTCGTGGTGACTCGAAGCTTTGTTCCGGATTTGAGATCGGTGGCTTTGCATTCTTTCTTATCGCAGGTGACTTTCGTGTCATCCGTGATCGTGTGAGAGTGCTCTTTGCCGTCGTCGCCTGTCATGACCAACTTGCTGCTGGTCGCGCTGACGAATTTGCCTTCATGAGTGTTGGCAAACAACGCATTTTTGCTGATCGCTTCGACGTTGGTGGCTTCTTTGGCATCACTTGTATTCGTCGTCACACGAATCTTGAGGCCAGCTTTGAGGTCTTCCGCCTTGCAGTCTTTTCCATCGAGCGTCATCTTGGCGCTTTTCGCCAGCGTGTGAGTATGTTCCTTATCGTCTTTGCCCTTCATCACCAATTCAGTGCTGGTGATGCTGACAATAGTGCCGTCGTGCGTTGCTTCTTTTGCATCCTCGGCAGTGAAAGCCACCGCGCTTCCCGCCAGGACGGCCAAAGCGATCGCACTCATTGAGATTGTCTGATAATTCATAATTACGTCTCCGCTGACAATGTTCATTGACCGTCCGCGAAAGCAACATGCTCTCGCCGTATTGGCTGGTTCAGCCAAGGTTTCCGATTGGCCAATGTTTCAAGAATCCGCCAACAGAACCGACCCACGAAATATTTTGACAGGGGTGATGAAGCAATTGACTTTATAAGTTTGCCGTCAATCCAGGACGCTCAAGCTTCTGTTCTCCGTTTGGAGTGAATTGCTGTTAAACAACCCTGATACTCAATCCCTTTCGCATGCCGATTCTGTTGACGGATGATCCATA
>JANOZG010000315.1:0-4007 GCA_031429275.1 Planctomycetota bacterium | reverse complement strand
GCCACGATTCGTGGGCTGGCGCTGGCAGCGTTGGCAGGCTGGCGAGCTGATCATCGGAAATCGTGCTGGCTTCGGTGCGACATCGTTCGGCCATCTTTGCCGCATGATTTAAAATGGAACCTGAATTCATCAGCATCAGTGACTGCGTCGCCACTGTCGAAACAGGCCGGCGTTCGCAATTGACTTCCATCACTGGCGCATCGAACGACTGCAACATCGCCACGGGTTGCGAGCGGCGAACTTTCACGTACATGCTGCGACGAGTTTCATTGTCATCAATCACGATCTGGCCAGCATCGTCTTCCGCGATTGCCGCAGGAGCGCCAAACTGTTGTGGATTCAATCGACCACTGGCCGCCAACATGCGGTCGCGCACAAGTTCGGCATCAAGACGCAGAATCTGTTGACGTGAATAGAAACGATTGTCAGGATCGATGGCGTCGTCCATCGTTGTTCGTTTTGATGATTGCCGCCACGCAGTGGACGAAAGAATAACGCGGTGTAGATGCTTAACACTCCAGCCATGCTGCATGAATTCATCTGCCAGCCAGTCGAGTAATTCCGGATGCGTCGGCGGCACGCCGAGTCGCCCAAAATCCGCCGGAGTAGGCACAAGTCCCTTGCCAAAATGATGGAGCCAGATCCGATTCACGATGACTCGCGCAACCAGCGGATTTTCACGACCGGTCAGCCACTTCGCAAATGCAAGGCGACGACCAGATGTTGGCAGCGACGGATCATCTGACGGGAATTCCACTCGA
This sequence comes from Planctomycetota bacterium, assembly GCA_031429275.1. Classification (GTDB taxonomy): domain Bacteria; phylum Planctomycetota; class Planctomycetia; order Planctomycetales; family Planctomycetaceae; genus SXXK01. Next base: position 3,246 of record JANOZG010000315.1, on the reverse strand, counting down.
GCGTCTTCCGCACACGCAACGGTCAGTGCAGCCGGTGGAACGACGGCCATCGGTTGCTGAAATTCGCCGCGATGGAACAAATGCGTTTCCGGCAAATGCCCGGCAGGTTCGGTCAGCACCGCAAGGAATTCCTCCACAGGTCGTTTTGCGTTGACTTCTGCGATCCGTGCATCGTGCTTCTTGAGATCTTCCGCAGCGTCCGGCAGGTACTGATACAAAACGCCCGGGGAGATATTCACGCTGGGATTTTTAGCCAGCAACTCGGCCTGTTCAGGCGTCCGCCTGCCAGCTTCGGTTTCGTAGGCGACTTTCAGTGACTCACGCAGCGGCTCTTCGTACTTCTGCAACTCCTTGACCAGCGCCTGAGCCATGTACTCCTTTTCCTTTGCCGCTCGTTCTGTTGCAATGACTCCCGCTTCAGCACTGACTTCAGCCGCCTTTCCGCGATCAGCTTCTGTATAGAGTGTCATCATTCGCTGCGACGGAACTCTCCAGTTCTGCCAGTCCATTGCCGGAGCGAAAATGGCTCGCATAGCGTAATAATCCGTCTGCGGAATCGGATCGTAGCGGTGATCGTGGCACTGCGCGCAGCCGACGCTAAGGCCCAGTAATGACGTGCTGACGATCTTCAGCGTGTCGCCGATTGTCTGATTACGACCAGTTGGATTGTCTTCGCCACTGCCCGTTCCATCCGCCGCCATGCGAAGGTAACCCGTCGCCGACAAGAGTTCGATCTGTTCGGCAGTGAGATCACCCTGCTGCGGCCCCGCGAGTTCATCACCAGCAAGTTGCTCCGTAATGAATCGATCAAAAGGTTTGTCGGCGTTGAAAGATCGAATCACGTAGTCTCGATATTTCCATGCCCATGGACGCTCGGTATCACTCACCGTGTAGCCATCGGAATCCGCATAGCCCGCAACGTCCAGCCAATGCCGTCCCCAGCGTTCTCCATAGTTTGGCGATGCCAGCAGTGAATCTATAAGTCTGACAAACCAGTCGTCGGAAGGATCACTGGTCCACTGCTGCAGTTGCTCCCCAGATGGCGGCAGTCCTGTCAGATCAAAATGAGTCCTTACGATCAAAGTGAGACGATCTGCATCTTCTGCAAACGACAACCCTTCGGGCATTTGAGCCAGCAGAAAGGCATCGATTGGATTTCGAATACGCGACTTCACGGCATCACGGACAGCAGGTTCCATTGGCCGCACGATCGGCTGAAACGACCAGAACGCTCGTTCTTCCGGAGTGATTCCCAGTCCGGGAGGAATGGTCTCCGGTTCAGGCCGTGCAGTCCTGGCACCGGCTGCGATCCACTGAGTCAACGTCTCCAGTTCTTTGGGAGTCAGCTTCATTTCGCCCGGCGGCATTTCCTTAGAGACTACTCGCTGCATTAACAGGCTCGCGTCAGCATTCCCCGGAACAATCGCTGTGCCGGATTCGCCACCGGTCTGCATCTTGCGAACCTGTCGCAGGTCGAGACCACCTTTAGGCTGGTCCGTTGCACCATGACAATCAAAGCAGTGAGCTCGCAGAATCGGCCGAATGTTGCGTTCGAACGTCAGGTCATCGGCGGTCACATTAGAGTGATGAAGCAATGGAGTCGCAACAGCCAGACAACCGATCAGCAGTCTTCTGGCTGCGTCATGAATGAACATTTTCATCATACGTTTCCATGTTATGCCAATATCGAATCCACAACCTTGCCATGAATATCCGTCAGCCGGAAATCACGTCCCTGGTAGCGGTATGTCAATCGTTCGTGGTCGAAGCCCATACAGTTCAGAATCGTGGCATTCAGATCGTGAATGTGTACGGGATCTTTGACAATGTTGTAGCCGTAGTCATCGGTCTCGCCGACCGTTGTACCAGGCTTAATGCCGCCGCCAGCCAGCCACATCGAAAAACAACGTCCATGATGATCGCGGCCGTAGTCAGCCTGCAAGCCGCCCTGACCGTAGACTGTGCGGCCAAATTCGCCTCCCCAGACGATCAGCGTATCTTCCAGCATGCCACGTTGCTTCAGATCCGTGATCAAGGCCGCCTGTGCCTGATCAATATCCATGCATTGCTTAGGAATGTTCGTTGGCAGACTACCGTGATTGTCCCATCCGCGATGATAAAGCTGCACAAATCGGACACCTTTTTCAAACAATCGACGCGTGAGCAGACAGTTGGCGGCGAAGGTGCCGGGCTTGCGAGCGTCTTCACCATACATGCGGAATGTCTCGTCGGTTTCCTGCGTGAGATCAGTGAGTTCCGGTACCGACGATTGCATACGAAACGCCATTTCGTATTGAGCGATGCGAGTTGCAATTTCCGGATCGCCTGACTTCGCGAGCTGTTCCTGATTCAGCTTTGCGATGCTGTCGAGCATGCGGCGTCGGAGGCCGCGATCGATGCCTTTCGGATCAGACAGATATAAGACTGGATCACCCTCACTGCGAAGCTTCACGCCTTGATGACTGGATGGGAGAAAGCCGCTGCCCCAGAGACGTTCGAGCAATCCCTGATTGGAGTCTTTGCCACTGCCGTGTGAAATCAAAACGAGAAATGCCGGCAGATCTTCTGCTTCACTTCCGAGACCGTAACTGGCCCAGGCTCCCAGCGACGGACGCCCCGGCTGCTGCGATCCGGTCTGAATAAACGTAATCGCCGGATCATGATTAATGGCTTCTGTATACATCGATTTTATGATGCAGATGTCATCCACAACGGAAGCTGTGTGCGGCAGCAGTTCGCTGATGCGAGTTCCAGATTTGCCGGCAGAATGGAATCGAAACTTAGGCGCGATCACGGGGAAGCTGGATTGGCCGGAAGTCATGCCGGTAAGTCGCTGGCCTTGTCGGATGGATTCCGGTAGCTCAGTCCCGTGAAGTCGTTTCAGCTCCGGCTTTTCGTCGAGCAATTCCAGATGCGACGGTCCACCGGATTGAAACAAATAGACCACTCGCTTTGCTTTCGGAGCGAAATGTGTGGCACCGACCGCCGCCAGCCCATCCCGCTGCATCAACGACGCAACTGCGGCGGTGCCCAATGCGGTTTTCAAAACAGTGCGGCGAGTGGACATATGATCTTCCGTCCAGAAACGTTGGCGGGGGGACATGTGATACGCGGGACTGGCATTATCGCAACTCTTTCTCACCGCGTCCAACGGGAATGAATCCAGGTATGCGAATCCAGGCACTGGCTGATAATATGCATTTACCCCTCTCGTAGGCCGGACCAGGCGGAGCGCCGTTCCGGCAA
>JANOZG010000314.1:0-5244 GCA_031429275.1 Planctomycetota bacterium | reverse complement strand
CTTCGCCCCAGACATGGTTTACTTCGTAACCAGCGTACTCCAGAGCAGACAGCATCGATCGATTGGCGTCAAACCAGTTGCCAGCGTAGATGTCCTGATCGTTGCTGCCATCCTGGAGGAAGATTCGCAGCGGCTTGTTTTCGTGTTTGCGAATCAGCCCCGGAAACGCATCCGCGCCACGCAGTGCGACGTAAGTTCCGATGGCGCTGAAGACGCGGCGAAATGCATCGGGACGTTCCCATGCCGCGTTGAAGGCACAGATGGCTCCGGAACTGGAACCGGCTAGGCAGCGGTCGTCCGGGTTGTCGCTGAATTTCCATTTCCTCGCCACTTCAGGCAGTAATTCGTCGATCAGGAATCTTGAATAACGGTCGCCAAGTCCGTCGTATTCGAAGCTGCGGTTGAACCGCGGCTGAGCGTTCTCGTTTGACGCAGGCACACTGCCGTGTCCCACGAAAAGTCCCAGCTGCACAGGCACCTCGCCGGCATGAATCATGTTGTCAAGCACAGTCGACAGACGCCAGTTCTTTGCCGCGCCAAGTCCGTCCTGAACGATCATCAGGCAGGGAGGTTTTGCCGGATCATATTGAGCAGGCACGTAGACCCAGTATTCACGCAGTGTGCCGGCAAAAATTGAGCTGCGAAATTCAAATGGCCCTTCCACTTTGCCCTGCGGCACGCCTTCCTTGACAACGCCTTCTGGCGGAACCGGGTATTCATCTTCCGCTGCGATGGCAAGTGAACCGGTGAGCCGAGTTGCCAGGAGCAATACAAACATGAAATAGCACGATCGACGCATGGTGTCGAAGTCTCCAGTTGGGAGTGGGTAGCAGATGGCAGCATGATTCTGGACTGTACCGGATTTCCCGTTGGAGTACAGGCTTTGGCTTACTGTGGTCAAAGGTGTGTCTCATGAAGAAGTTTAAAAAGTCGCGTGTTTGAGTCTGTTCGAGTGGCGTTCAAAGGCGTATAAGTTCCGGCTGTAATCCGGCGGTTTCTATTTTGACCTGACTGATTAGAGCTGTTGGTAAATTGGTCGGGCCAGGAATACACAGAGGGACAGCAAGATGGACGAATTCATTCAGATGGTCACCAGACAACTTGGTGTGAGCAATGAAACCGGAAAATCAGCGACGGGCGGGATTCTGAAAATGATTCAGGATCAGATCGGCGGAGATCTGTTCGCCAAGGTTCAGGAGCAGCTTCCCGGAGTTCAGGGGTTGATCGGCGCTGCTGAAAAATCCCAGGCCGCAGGTGGCGGCGGTTTGATGGGATCTCTGACTTCCATGGCTGGATCAATGCTTGGTGGCAAGGCAAAAGGTTATGCCGATATCATTTCGGCCCTCACGAAAAGTGGCCTGAGTGCTGACAAGATTCCGCAATACCTGTCATTGCTTGTCGACTTCCTGAAAGAGAAGCTTGGCAGTGATCTCTTCGCAAAAGTTGTGGCGAAGTTGCCGGAACTACTCGGGCAGAAGTAGCTCTTGAGAATTGGAATTCAGACTTTAGTCTGATGCGATTGTTGGAGTACAGACTTTAGTCTGCAAAGCATCCAGCCTGTCAATTCCGCCGGCCAAGTACCAAATCCCCGCAGCCTAAAGGCTGTACTCCAGCTTTCTTGTGTCGAAAAACGAACCCGATACTTTACGATCCATGAAACCATTGGTCATACCAGTCACCTCTGATCAGCTGCATGGCTGCATCGCCATCGGGAACTTTGACGGCGTACACGCCGGGCACGCGATCCTGTTAAAGGCGCTTCGTGGACTGGCGGCGGAGCAGGGGACTCAGGCGGTTGCCGTCACATTCGATCCGCATCCAATTGCCATCCTGCGGCCGGAGTTTACTCCACCGATCCTCACGACTGTTGAAGATCGCGTCGAACTCCTGCGAGCGGCCGGGGTGGATTCGGTCATTGTTTTGCCCGTCACAAAATCGTTGTTGGACATGACCGCAGAGGAATTCTTTCAGTCCGTGATTCTGGAAACATTTCACGCGAAGGGCGTGGTGGAAGGTCCCAATTTTCGATTTGGCCGAGATCGAAAAGGCGACACCGAAACGTTGCGGGGCTTTTGCGAATCCGCCTCGCTTCCATGCCGTATTGTAAGTCCCGTCGAAACAAACGGGCAGCTTATTTCATCCAGCCGGATTCGCGAATTCTTGTGCAGCCGATCATTGCGACATGCGACTGAACTGCTGGGACATCCTTACCGTCTGACAGGTGTTGTTCGTCGTGGAGCAGGGCGGGGTGCTGCTCTTGGTTTTCCAACTGCAAACCTTGCTGAAGTGGTCACACTGTTGCCGGCTCATGGTGTCTACGCGGGTTACACGGTATTCGAGGATCGGCGTTATCCAGTGGCTGTGAGTGTTGGCCCGAATCCAACGTTCGGAGAACATCGCGAAAAAGTCGAATGCCACATCGATGGATTCAGCGGTGACCTTTATCACAAGGTCTTGAAGATCGATCTGTTGTCAGAAATTCGACCGCTGCAGTCCTTCGACTCCGTCGAGATGCTGGTGACGCAAATCCGCCAGGACGTGGAACTGACACGCTTGCTGCAACCGAAACGTTAAGCAAGTTTCAGCCGGATCGCCGTGCTCGTTCGTAGGACGGGTCTCCAGACCCGTTCGGACCTGAAATCCTCTGAATCGCATATGAAGACAAAAAGACGGAGGCAGAAAAATCTGCGGTTTGCCGCTATTTTTCTGTCTCCGTTTTTCTGCCTGTCCTGCGTGCCTGGTTGCGATTCAGTCGGGGGAGACCCGGCTGCGGGTTTTTCGTGTCAGGACCGGACTGGAGTCCCGTCCTACGTTGACGTTTATCGAATTCCCAGCAACCGATCGAGTGAATCTGCTGTCTGGTAAATCAATGCTTCTGGATGGTGCAGGTACGGATGAAAGTATTCGAACGTCAGATAGCCGTGATAGTCAATGTCGGCAAAGGCCTGCATGACGGCTGGCCAGTTTGTGGTGCCATCGAGCAGCGGGCGGAAGGCTTCCAGCGAATGATCGGTGCTCTTCTTTGAGTATTCCTTCAGATGCACGTTACGAATACGTTTGCCAAGGATCGGGATCCAATGCTCAGGAAATTGATACTCCATGATATTGCCGGTATCAAAATGCACCTGCACATGTTCACTGGCGAATTTGTCGACGAAGGCCATCATCTCAAACGGTGACATCAGGTAACCGTTGAAGAAAATGTTCTCGATGTTCAGTGAGACATCCAGCTTCTCTGCATTCGGCAGCAGTTTCGTGATGGCTTCGACCGCTCGCTTGTCGCAGACGTCATTCGGAGTTGGTTCATGGTCGGCTCGCCACGGCATGTGAACGGCACCGGGTACGACGAGCAGGTTTTTCGTGCCCAGGTCATGCGCTGCCTGAGTCATCAACCCCGCAAGTTGCAGACCGCTGGCACGTTCTTCAGCGTTGTTGCTGGTGAGCGGATATGGCCAGAACAGAAACGAACAGACTCCACTGATCGCGATTCCAATTTCATCTGCCATGCGCCGAATGGCCGTGAATTCTTTGGTATTCGAATTCGGAGACAGCTCGCTGTCCAGATCATAGTTCAATTCAATGCCATCGAATCCGGCGTCCTTTGCCAATTGCATGCATTGACGCAGCGTCATCTTGTCCGGGTAAGGAAACGCCCAAAGATTGATCGACTTCTTCATGTTGTAGCGACGTTTTACGACGACCGCCGCTGCCTGCTGCGTAGTGGCAGCTGTCGAGGCTGCCGAAGTCATCATGGCCGCTCCAAAGCCCGCGTAAGCCAGCATTTTTCGGCGATCCAGTGCTGGATTCCACGGCCTGTCATTCCCAAATGGCGTCATGTCTGGAACTCCTGCGTTTGAAAAATGGACGTTGCTGACCTCATCTTACAATTCACATTTAAGAAAGAACAACGATAGAGGCAGTTGCGAAACACTTCGCCAGCAAGATGGAGTACGAAAACGATGTGTGTCAATCGACGGCGATCTCCGTGTCATAGGCGGAATTCTTGTCACCCAACTTCTCGTGGAAAAGGAATTGCGATGCATCGTCGGCCTATCGGCGTCTGCGTTAAGGGGAAATACTTCAGACAACGCTATCCAGGGTTGGCGGTGGTTTAAGAGTGACCAATGGAGTTGGGACATCACCTGTAAACTCGAATCGATTTTACGGAGGCCGTCTCAACGTTGGAAATCCGGTGCATATACTTTCTGTCTCTTGATCGCCTGGAGTAACGAATTCACCCACTTAGAGACATCGGAAAACACAGAGGCACAGAGATCGCAGAGGCTGTATGTTTCTGCTTTTCTCTGCGTCCTCCGTGCCTCTGTGTTTCCAATCCTCCTTCTAAAAACAGACAATCGCTCACAAGAACGACGGTTACGTTTTTTGAAACTCGACCTGTTTTTCGTACAGCGATTGTCATGAATATCGAATTGGATTCGATGTCTGCTTTTGTGCTGCGTTATCGTATGTTCGATTACGGTTGGGGGAAGATTCGTTCATCGCTACTACGCGTAAAGAAGGCTCGGAGGTCCTTCTCGGGTGTGTAGCTTTTGATGAACTTGATCGAGTTATCGGCAAACGCGACATGGAACCCAAATCCAACATCGAGATTGCCTCCGCACTTCGGTTCCAACTTGGGCATTTCACCATTGGGTTCGAAATCAATATCTTCGGGCTTGGTCCATGGAACCAACTTCTCGGTTTCAATCAGCATAATCGTGTTGGCAGTTCCATCTTGAATGTCCCTCATTTTTGTTCCGTGCTTACTGATCACCGTCTGTGTTCCGACGATCGCTAAAAAAGCCGTTTCGGTCGACTCTTTACTCGCACCGGGGGCTCGAAAGATATCGGGCATTTGGTCGAGTAGTTTGAGGTTATGCTCGCTGTTCCAATCCTCGTCGAGATGGAACTGTTCGTAGAGCTTCGCATGATTCATGAAAGGTAGAATCGCCACTCGCCAACTTCTAGCAACGGTTTGAGGGCTTCCGTCGATTACGCGACCATCCGAATGCGCTGCTGGGAATTGTTTATGTGCATTTTCGTAATCATGAAGTGCAATCCCAATGTCTCGGAGTTTGTTGCGAGATTCCGATTGCATCGCGGCGTCCTTCATTGCAGTCAGGCCCGGAGACATTGGCACTTCGCCAGCTTTTTCGAATTCTGCAACAATCTTCACCGTCTCAGAAAACACAACGGTATTTGGATCTTCCTCGATTCGCTTGAGTTCATCCGGCGTGAGTGGCA
>JANOZG010000313.1:0-2505 GCA_031429275.1 Planctomycetota bacterium | reverse complement strand
GGGGACAATCGCAACAAGCATTCCTCCTCTTCACCGACTTTATTACCCAGGGCGAGGAACTCGCAGCCATTTGTCGCATCCCGGAAGGTCAACCGCTGCCGAAAGAAATCACCGTCACTGCGACGCTCAACGGTCAGCCGTGGAGTCAAACAGTTGCCGTGAATGACGTCAAAGACAATGCCAGCTATCTGCCGCGGCATTGGGCAAAGCTGGAGATCGATCGATTGCTGGCTGAGAACGCGGCTGCTAATCGTGAACAGATCATTGCATTGAGCAAATCGATGTACGTGATGAGCCCCTTCACATCGCTGCTGGTGCTGGAGAATGACGAAATGTACACGCAGTTCAACGTTGATCGAGGTCGCAAAGATCACTGGGCGTTGTATGCGTGTCCGGGGACAATTGAGGTGGTTGTCGAAAACGGCGGCGAAGCGGCTGTGCCCGTTGAATCCGTGAAAACGAGTGACGCAAAAACACCGGCGGATGTGATGTCAACGGTCGTGCGGCTGCCTGGGGCGAGCTACGTTCCTATGCAGTCCATTCAGTTGAGGACGATAGATCCGACGTCGGCAGTTCAGACACTCAGGAATCTTTATTCCCGATATGGAGCTTCTGCTCCGGTGTTTCAGGCTGACGCCGCCACCAACCGAATTATCGTGTCGGGAACCGCTGATCAGATTCTGGAGACGCAACTATTGCTTAATCAACTTGATGGCAAGTCTCGACGCAATGTTCGATATTTGCCATGGTATTCTCCGAAAAACAGGGATCGTCTGTTTGCAATGAATGGACGTGCAAGGTTTCCAGCGCTGTACCAATATCCGTATTACACCTATCGCGGTCCGGCTGATTTCTTCGGCAATTCCAACGGCGAAGCGGTAAGGCGGTGGAGTGCCCCCAACTTCGACGGCAATTTCGATATTGATAACGACGGTGATGGAATCCGAGAGGGAATCTGGACGGACACGGACTCATCGCGTCCAAATTCTTTCGACTCGACTGCCTACTTTGGATCCGCCAATTTATTGGCAAGGATCAACGGTGACAGGAATGACAACAGGAACGGCGTAATTGACAATCAATTCATCGAACTGTTTGACCAGCCAGTTGGAGTCGATTTCGATTTCAACGTTCACGACATGGGCCCGTTTACATTTTCTGCCAGCGAACGCGAAAGATTGAGTTCAATGACACTCGCCTTCCCTGGCGATCCTCAACCGCAAAATGACATGAAACGTGATCGGTTACTAATCGAGCATCTTGGCGAGGCATCGAATCCACGCGGTCGGGAGTTTGTGGATCTACTTGGTAACAGGGAACTTGGCGTTTGGACAGGCTCAGATCCTGAAATTAATCTTCGCGGCATTGAAAGATTTGGCAACGTTCAGGAAATACACGATATCGGCCTCTTGCTCCTGAAAGGTAATAAGGCCGATGTTAAAGCGGTTGAAAAGGTCATCGCAGATCTGGAATCGCAGCAGCGAATGCTGTTTGATGACGTTGTCACTCAGATTCGGCCCAAAGTGCGTCGATTGTTGTTGCGCGATCCAACTTTGGGAGTTCATGATTCGCTCCTGCAGATGCCGATTTCCGTGAATCATATTCTCGACGCAGATCCTCAGAGGACATCAGAAATCTCTGAGAGTCGGCTTGGTGCTAATTCTTTGCGCTCGCATCGCTGGGCTGCGGATGCCATCGGTTCTGACACCGTGCCTGTCAAGTTGCCGAAGTTTCACCATGCGACAGATCGCTCATTTGAGATCAATCCAACGATGTTCGGGGATTTGATTTCGCATGCTCCAGGGTTGAATACATCGGCGGCAGATATGATGGCGGTGGTGGAAGACGGCAAGCAGCGAGCAGCGGACAGAGCCTCCACTGTCCCTTCTCCCCCTGGCCAGGGGGAGAATGTGGCCGACAGGCCGGATGAGGGGGTTGCTTCAGGCAATGCACCATCAAATCAAACACCAAACGCAGAATCGCAAAACCCCCTCACCCTAGCCCTCTCCCCCGAATCGGGGGAGAGGGGACAGAGTATGGGTCGTGTGGATGATGCGGCACGGGCGTTGATTGAGAAAGCTCGATCACGCGGCTGGGAAGCGATCGTTTTGCCGAGTCGCGATGGCGAAGCGGGGGTTACGGTTCTTTACGACGGACAGGGTCGACATGTTTGGGAACGTGTGGTGTCCGAAGGTTTGCGGGAACATGTGGTGTGTGATGGCGAGACCCTGTGGCATGTGTATCGTGAAATCGGTCTGGCATCGAAGCGGCCGTTTAGTCGGTTTCATCATCATGAGTTTTCAAACGTCGTGCCGTGGTTGCTGCCGAGCGTTGAAGAACTGAGTCGCGGGGCGGATGTGGTGGCATTGGATGAACGGACGGTGGCGATCGTGCCACGAGCCAAATCTGTCCCTTCTCCCCCTGGCCAGGGGGAGAATGTGGCCGACAGGCCGGATGAGGGGGTTGCTTCAGGCAATGCACCATCAAATCAAACACCAAACGCAG
>JANOZG010000312.1:0-5385 GCA_031429275.1 Planctomycetota bacterium | reverse complement strand
CCCCGCTCGCCTCAAGTCCGCCCGCCCAAGTATAACGAGAGTGACATGAAATCCGCAGCGATGGCGTTTCACTATTTTGAATGCAGCCCCAGTTCACGCGAACGCAATGTGGCAGCTTCCACGGCATCTATCAATGCGGCTCGTACGCCGCCGAGTTCCATGGCGTGCAGACCGGCGATTGTCGTGCCGCCGGGACTGGTGACAGAATCTTTCAACACTCCAGGATGTTGCCCGGTGGTGAGCAACATCTCGGCCGCACCCACCAACGTCTGCGCCGCGAGGCGTGTTGCAATGGCACGTGGCAGCCCCATCTTGACACCGCCGTCGCTCAACGCTTCGATCATCTGGAAGACATAGGCAGGACCGCTTCCGCTTAATCCTGTCACAGCATCCAGCAACGGCTCAGGTACTGTTTCAACCAGGCCAACTGTGGCCAGCAGGTTACTGATCAGTTTTGCATCGTCGGGCGTCGCCGCAGAACCGGTCGCCAGACCGGACGCTCCCCGACCGATCAGACACGGTGTGTTCGGCATGACTCGAATGACACGCGTATTGACCGGCAACGCACCTTCCAGCTTCGCGATTGGAATACCAGCAGCGATGGAAACCACAATCGGTCCGGTTCCTGCGTTTGTCCTGATCGAATCGGAAAGCGGCTTCAATGCGTCGCTCATCACCTGCGGCTTCACGGCCAAAATAACAATCGTGGCATTTTTGACAGCGTCCGTGGGCGAATCGAACAGTCTGACTCCGGAACCCGTCTTTGCCGCAAACGCAGTGCGCGAGGCTTCAATTGGATCGTATCCGCTGATTTGTTCAGGCTTGAGCAGTTCTCGCACAAAACCGGCAGCCAGTGCTGTCGCCATTTGCCCCGTGCCGATAAACGCAATTCTTTGGTCTGACCAGTTCATGGGTGTTCTGCATTAAGGTTGCGTGGGATTGTCTTTGAGTCGTGATCATACGGCACGAAGGGTAAAATGTTTAGCCGTGGAAGTAGCGATATTAGTGTCCGGAATTTTGCGGGGGCGGGGTTTCTGTCGGCCTTGGGTTCAGGCCGACATTGCTTTTGATTCGAAGTCCATTCTCGCACTGGCAAAGTGGGAGAAGGCGGACGGAGGCCGGATGACGGGGTGGTTCGCTGGTTTGGACGCGATCGAATCCTTAACGGCGTTGCGTCTGGGCTGGTCATTGTTGTTTTCTGCCCGTAATCTCTCTGCCCCAACTGTTTTTCGTCCCGAGCCATCCCACTGTTGCCGTTGTTAGAGAGGAATCCCGCACTGGTTTGCATCTGCAGTGCGACTACCTGACAATCTGTAATCCTGTCAGAAAGTCGCCGCCGCAATACGCAGGCCGGACCAAACGCAGCGTTATTCCGGCAGGATGATCTCGCTCAACCTGCCCGAACGGCGTTCCGCTTGGTCCGGCCTACGTCTAAATTCTTCCCCGTCCATTCAAAAGCAACATGTTTATGCCCGATCAGTTTCTGAAAGACCTGCTGAGCACACCCGGAACGTCTGGCGTTGAACAAAAAGTCCAGGATGTTGTTCGAGCATTCGCATCCGAGTTTTCTGCCGATGTCACGACCGATGTGCATGGCAACGTCATGGCGACCGTTAATCCTGGCGGCAGCCCGACAATCTTGCTCGACGCACATTGCGACCAGATCGGACTGATTGTTCGCCACATCGACAGCCACGGTTTTCTGCGAGTCAACCCGGTTGGCGGCTGGGACATACAGATTTTGCTCGGCCAGAGAATGCTCGTCCATACTGACGCCGGACCCATTCCCGGCGTCATCGCACGCAAACCGATTCACCTGCTTGATCCAGAAGAAAGAAAAATCGTCCCCAAGATGAAAGATCTATGGATCGATATTGGATCAGCATCCGAAGCAGAAACTCGAACCATTGTGCGGATCGGCGATACGGTGACTCCTGAACCCTGTCTGCGACAACTGCGCAACGGGCGTTTGTCCGGCGTTGCGATGGACGACAGAACCGGTATCTGGGTCATCATGACCGCCTTGCGAAAGCTGGCGACATCAAATCCTTCCGCCAAAATCGTCGCAGTTTCTGCAGTGCAGGAAGAAATTGGCCTGCGTGGCGCGACGACAAGTTCCTTCCATGTGAACCCGGACGTTGCGATTGCCGTCGATGTGACTCATGCCACGGATTGTCCCGGTATCGATCCGAATGAATTTGGAAAGATCGACATTGGCAAAGGGCCGGTCATCGTTCGCGGTCCGAATACAAATCCGACGGTGTTTGACTTGCTGATAAAGACGGCTGAGACAAAAAAAATCCCCGTGCAGATTAACGCTCTCGGATACCCGGCCAGCAACGATGGAGCTGCAATTCAGGTGAGTCGCGGCGGCTGTGCTGCGGGAATTGTGGCAATTCCGAATCGCTACATGCACAGCCCGGTGGAATTAGTTGCGGAATCAGACCTTGAACAGGCAGCAGATTTAATTGCGGCATTTTGTATGACCGTGAATCCACTGATGTCGTTTATTCCGAAATGAAACAACCTGACTCATGACACATGTCCAACTGGATGCGCTGAAATTTGACAATCAGTTCGTTCTCAATCTGCCGTCGGATCCCAACGGCGTGAATTCGCGGCGGCAGGTCCGCAATGCCTGTTACTCGCGCGTTTTGCCGACCAAAGTTGCGGACCCGAAGCTGATCGCATGGTCACAGGAAGTCGCTGACCTGCTCGATATCGACGGCGATCCGTTTGCAACCAGTGATGTCGCAGACGTGTTCAGCGGCAATCGCGTCCTGAACGGAATGGATCCGTTCGCGATGTGCTACGGAGGTCACCAGTTTGGAAACTGGGCCGGTCAACTCGGCGATGGACGTGCCATCAATCTCGGCGAAATTGTAAACCGTCGCAATCAAAGATGGACGCTGCAGTTAAAAGGTGCCGGGCCAACACCGTACTCTCGCACGGCTGACGGGCTGGCGGTGCTGCGGTCATCAGTACGCGAATTTCTCTGCAGCGAAGCTATGTTTCATCTGGGCGTGCCGACCACGCGGGCTCTGAGCCTGGTATTGTCCGGCGAAAAGGTCGTCCGCGACATGTTTTATGACGGTAACCCGCAGCGTGAACTTGGAGCGATCGTCTGCCGCGTCGCGCCGTCGTTTACTCGCTTCGGTAACTTTCAGATCTTCTCTGCACGCAATGAACTGGAAATCCTGCGACAACTGGTTGATCACACTATTCGCCATGACTTTCCGCATCTCGGAGAACCGTCGCAAGAGACTTACGCGGCATGGTTCAGCGAAATCTGCCGCACAACGGCCGATATGATTGTCCACTGGATGCGAGTCGGGTTCGTACACGGCGTCATGAATACTGACAACATGTCTATCCTTGGACTGACGATTGATTATGGTCCGTACGGCTGGCTGGAGAACTACGACCCCAACTGGACTCCGAATACAACGGACGCCTCCGGCCGACGATATCGTTTTGGACATCAGCCACAAATCGCACTCTGGAATCTGGCACAGCTGGGAAATTCACTGGTATCACTGTTTGAAACGATTGATCCGCTGCAGGCGGGCATCGATCTGTATTCAGAACATTTCAATACCCAATGTCGGGCGATGATGCTCGCGAAACTGGGGTTGAGCGTCCTTGATGAACACACAGAATCAGACACTTCGCTGACCAATGATATTCTCGATGTGATGTATCCCACCGAGACCGACATGACAATTTTCTATCGTCGACTGGCCTCGATGCGCCTCGACGAGACGGCCGACGACCTGGAAGTCTCAATTTTGGATTCGCTGAACGATGCGTACTATCGACCTGAACAACTGACTTCGGCCTACCGCGCGACGGCATTGAACTGGCTGCAACGGTACCGTGATCGTGTGCAGCTGGAAGGTCTTTCTGATGCCGATCGACAGCAAAGAATGAACACCGTGAATCCGAAATATGTGCTCCGAAATTACATGGCTCAACTGGCCATCGACAAAGCCGATCAAGGCGACTATTCATTGATTGCCGAGCTGCTTGAAGTCCTTCGGCATCCATACGACGAACAGCCGCAAAACCAGCAATTTGCAGCAAAACGCCCGGACTGGGCGCGAGAACGCGCGGGCTGTTCCATGCTGTCGTGCAGTTCGTGATTTGAAGTCCAGACTCTGCTCGCTGAATTCATTTTTGAATGCGGAGCGATGCACAAAATTTACTTAACGCCTGCTGAAACGGATGCATCAAATTCTTGCCTGTCTTGTTGCCGGTGAACGTGAAGTGCAGCATCAGAAAGTTGCGCACGACATGGCGCGACGACAATTCAACACACATCAAAAACTGTCTTGCGAGTCACTCACGTTTTGAATCTACGCAGAGTTTGCGCTTGACGTCTTCTGTGATGCTGCCCTATAACCCGTAACAGATTGTTACAGGCAGGTCTTTTTTGCCCCGCCGCAATCTACTTCCGCGGTTGTTCGTGCTTGGTACCGACGAACATCCTGCAACTTAAACTCGGTACTAAAAATTCCCATGGAGGAAAATTGGAATGGCCGCAAAGAGCACCCCAGCAAAGTCTACAAAGGCAAAGACCGTAACTGCTAAGCCTGCTGCTGCAGCAAAGTCTACCAAGGCTAAAACAGCAACAGCTAAGCCAGCAGCCGCTAAGTCTACCAAGGCAAAAGCCGGTGCCGCCAAATCCACCAAGGCAAAGACTGGAACTGCTAAGCCTGCAATGACTGTAGCAAAGAAACCAGCTGCCAAGGCTAAGAAGTAGTCACTAGACTGCTTTGGCGACGAAGACACTAACGGCCGGGATTTCCATTGGAGTTCTCGTCCGTTTTTTTACGCGCCGAAATACGGCACGCTGAGCCTGGCGAAGTGGACGATGAACAATGAAAAGATCTGTCGCATCGACAAAAAGATGTGCGACAAAAAAATACGCGATCATCTTTTTGTCAGACATCTTTTTGTCGGCTGCGATGGTTGGTTCAATTTATTCTTTACGCGGCCAGGAAACAGACCAGTTCAATGCTGTGGCCATTCACTCTGCAAGACTGTGTCACACAGACTGTGCTTTTCGAGCTGAATTCCGCAGTTGGCTGATGGTCGTCGTGACCGCAAGTAAGATCGCCCCAGCGACACACAGGAACAGGCCAAATGCTTTCAGATCGCCAGTTGTGACTAGCCATGCGACAAGTCCGGAGACCGCAAGGATCAGGGACAAGCGCTGACAGAAGATAAAGACCTGACCTTTGCTGCCGGGGCCGGCCAGCATCATGATGGCAAGCCCACACAGGATCAACCAGATGACGCCGGTACCTTTGGTGACCGAATCCGACGATCGCACATCCAGCGTCAGTTCCGGATTGCCACCGACGCGCAGGAAGTCGATTTGCT
>JANOZG010000311.1:0-9397 GCA_031429275.1 Planctomycetota bacterium | reverse complement strand
CGACACTTGCACAGATTGTCGCACAAACTAAGAATTTGGAACGCGCAATAAAACTATTAGACCAAGCGGAGAATATCCCGCATAGCCCGACAGCAGCCACTTTCCTCGCAAAACTCAGAAGCGAAATTGAAGCTGCAAAATAGGTCTTGAGTGACTGACTCTCCAAAGCAATACTGGTCGACGGAAATCCAATTCAAACTTGGGCCAGTTGTTTCTTTCGTATGCAATTAGCGAGTTCAGGTGGCGGCGCAAGTTCAGCCAGTCTTTCTGGCGCTAATACTGCTGCGAACCATGGGACCACCAGTTTAGTTCAATGATATTTGCCACGCTCAGAGGAACTGTCCATAAGTCAATCGGAAGCCGTTCAAATCTTGGACCGTAAACTCACGAAGTCCGTACGGCGTATTTGACGGAGGGCTGACGACGTTTGCCCCGCGCGCTACGAGTTCGGCATAGGTTGCAGAAATGTCATCGACATATAGATAGACGTCGCGTTCGATTGGGTGTCGATCGCGGGCAGGGATTGCATCTCGCCGAATCTGGAAGTGAATCCACACATCCCCGTTCTTCACGATGGCATAAACGCCATCCGGTTCGCTTGCGGATGGCTGAAACACGCCATCGACGGGGTCAAGGCTGAACCCAAAGACATCGCGATAGTATTCTGCTGCTTGACGGACGCGTTTGACACCTAAAATCGGCGAGATGCGGGGGATTGTTGTGTTCATGTTGTTCTCATGCAAAGCGAGTGTCCCGTCCGGCGGAGCGACGGGTGTAATGTAGGCACGTCGCTCCGCCGACGGGATTTCTCCGGGCGACAGAATCACAAAAATTCTTTGATCGTTGCAGTAACTCTTCTCGTTTCACCCTCCGACTGGCGAGCATTGCTTCTGCTGCTGCGGCTGTCAGAATGCAGGCGAAACGTGGGTAGATGTTTTCTAACGATCGGCGGGCGATTCATGATTCGAGTTGAAGGGTATGAAAAGTCGTATCGCGAGACTGTTGCTGTGCGTGGGCTCAGTCTTGAGGTGGCGGCGGGCTCGATTGTTGGACTTGTTGGCCCCAACGGAGCTGGCAAGACGACAACTCTGCGGGCACTCGCGGGTATCATTCCGCCGACTCGCGGTCGATTGAGCATTGCCGGGTACGACATTGTCGCGAATCCGATCGCGGCGAAAAGTCGCCTTGCGTTTATTCCGGATGAGCCCTGTTTATTCGACGTCTTGACCGTTTGGGAACATCTTGAGTTTACCGCTTCTGTCTATCGTGTGAGCGATTTCTCGGCAGAAGCTGAACGTCTGCTGACTCAGTTTGAATTGATCGAGAAGCGGAATACGATTGCCCAGGAGCTGTCACGCGGGATGCGGCAAAAGGTCGCTATTTGCTGCGCTTATCTGCATCAGCCGGAAGCAATTCTGTTTGATGAGCCACTAACAGGTCTCGACCCGCGCGCAATTCGAACATTGAAAGAATCCATTCGACAGCGAGCCGCAAATGGCGCGGCGGTAATCGTGAGTTCGCACTTACTGGACCTGATCGATGACTTGTGTACCCATCTGTTGCTGATGCACCGCGGGCAATCATTGTTTCAGGGGACATTAGCGGAAGCAAAAAGCAAACTGTTAGAGCACGGTGCAGTGGATGGCTCACTCGAAGACGTCTTCTTCCAACTGACAGAACGAACTCACTGATTCCGCTACTGGATTGGCTCTCATGTTTCACGCAGCACTATGGAAACTACTTTGTCTGAAATGTCGTGGTGGTTTCCGACAAGCGGGCCGCAGCCTTAAAACCGTCCGCGGGGCGATTCAGTTCGTCTTCATGTTCGGCATGATGGGCTGGGGCTTTGGTTCGATGATCTTCTTCACTCATATGCCCGCGGCTTCTCCAAATGCAGCGACTGCGATAATCGATCGCATGCGGGATCTGGCCACGTTCGGAATCTTCTCGTTTACGACATGGACGGTGTTGTTTTCCACTGGTGAATCAACAGTCTACTTCACGGCCAGCGAGGTTGCTTTTCTGTTTCCCGCTCCGTTTCAGCGGCGGCAATTATTGTCATACAAGTTGTTGCAGAGTCTGGCTGGAATTCTGTTTCTCAGTTTGCTGATGTCCTTCGTATTCGCGCGCAGTCCGGGACTGTGGCTGGCGGGATTATTCGGGTCGATACTGTCGCTGGCCTTTCTGCAGTTGTTGACGATGAACGTTGCGTTTCTGCGACAGGTCTTTGAGGCTCGTGCGAGCGTGTTCGTGCGGCGAGTGATCGGAGTTGCGGTGCTGTCGCTCCTGCTGATGGCCGTTTCGCAAACGATCATTGCCGCACCGAGCGGAGATTTTTCATCTCTGGCCAATGCGTTCCAAAACTCATCCTCCGGAGCTATGTTGCTGGCGCCATTTGGAGTGTTCACTCGGATGTTGTTCCCAGTGAATCTTTCGATGTTCCTGAGTTGCTTTGGGACGGTCCTGATCCTTGATTTATGTTTGCTGGTTTCTGCATATCGACTGGATGGTCTGTCACTGGAGGCCGCTCTTGCGATCAGCGAAAAGATGACCGCCCGATTGAAACGGCTTCAAACAAAAGGCGCATCGCAGATCTTCGGTTCGCCAACATCGCAGTCTGCTGGCCGCCGACTACCGTTATTGCCGTTCTGGAATGGCATTGGGCCGATCATCTGGCAAAGAGTCACGACGAATATTCGTACGTCGCTGAAGCTATTCCTGATGCTTGGTGGTGCCACGCTTCTGGCAGGCGGTCTGGCGTTTTCAATTCATCGTAAGGATCCTGCGGAGCCGCTGGCTGCTTTGGGGGCAGCGATCGGAGTGATGAGTTACGTCAGTGTTCTGATAAGCCTCTCGCTTCAAAATGAAATTGAGCGTGTTGGTTACCTGAAGTCACTTCCGCTGAGTTCGAGGTCAATTGTGCTGGGCGAATTGCTGGGCTTCGTTGTACTGATTTCAACGGTGCAGGCTTCTTTGTACCTCGCACTCTGTGCATTGCTGCCGTCGGTTGCCGGATGGCTGCTTGTGGCAGCGGTGTTGGCATTTCCCTTCAACTTCCTGCTGTTTGGCATCGACAAACTGGTTTTCTATATCTTTCCGACTCGGATGGCCAAAGGTGCTCCTGGCGATTTTCAGAACGGCGGAAAGCAGATGATGTTTGTGTTTTTCAAAATGGCCGTGCTCTTTGCATGCCTCGCGCTGATGGGAATTGCCATCATACCTGGCGCGCTTATGGGCTCGACGTTGTTCGCTGTGATCTCGGCCGCGTGTGCGCTGCTGGCGGAATGCGCTATATTGACTCCGCTGCTGACTTATGCGTTTCATCGGTTCGATCCAAGTGTTGATACGCCTGTTTAAAACGCAGTGATATTCACATTCGCCCAATGAAGAGTCGTCAATTCCTGTCGCGAGGCGGCTGCGAGTATCTTCTTTTCTGTCTTCTCATATCTACGCAGCTTGCCAAACGCATGGAGTCGGTTCACAGTTGCTTTCCGAGTAGCTACATTCATTTTCCACGCAGCCGAATGGTCAGGTAGCCGCGATTCTGGTGCGAACGATTCTCGCCGGATCTCGTGGAACAGACGGATTGTGAATGTCTTGGTCGTAAAAAGGAAAGGAATCTGATTTTATGGATCAATCAGCCCAACCTGCAGCGCATTTGATGAACGGACTTCGGAGACTTGTGAACGATCTTCGTGTCACGCCCGCGGCAAATGGATCAGGTCTGACGAACGTGGTTTGTGGTACGACATCGCTGCTCACGTTCGGAGATTCCATTATCTCCTATTGCGGTCAGTCAATCGACGATCTGACGGCCGATCCGCTTTTCGAGCGTGTTCTGTGGCTGTTGTTGCATCAATCGCTGCCGACAGAGGAAGAACTGGCTGACTGTTGTTCGATCATGGCGGATTCTGCAGTGA
The DNA here is from genome assembly GCA_031429275.1 of Planctomycetota bacterium. Classification (GTDB taxonomy): domain Bacteria; phylum Planctomycetota; class Planctomycetia; order Planctomycetales; family Planctomycetaceae; genus SXXK01. Next base: position 5,477 of record JANOZG010000311.1, on the reverse strand, counting down.
TTGATCGGTCGGCACTTGAAATGGTGTCGCATCTTCCGCTCTCGACACGACCCCTCGAATTTCTGCCGCTGTGTATTTCGCTGCTGTCGTTCTTTGATCCGACTCCGCTGGATATTTCTCCCGCCGCCGCACGATCTCGCGTGATGCGTTTGCTGGCTCAGCTGCCGATGATTCTGTCTGCCGGTTTGGGTGATTCAGATTCCAACGATTGCTGTCGATCAACGGAATTGTCAGCGGATGAAACAGAACTGTCATGGGCTGGACGATTGCTTCATCGTCTGCGTCGTTCGACGGAACGACCATCAGCAGCGGAAGACGCAGCCATGAACGCGCTGATGATTTGTCAGTGCCTTACCGAGATGCGCCCGGCGTGTTTCACGGCCCGCTTCACCGCCAGTGCGACGACTCACATTGCAGCCGCTCAGCAGTCCGCGGCAACAGTTTTTGTCTCGCAACTGCGAAACGATCCATACCTTTGGGCCAGCGAATTGCTGCTGAGTTTTCAGAGTCCGGGACAAGCCGAAGCATGGTGGCGCCGACGCGAAGGGCAGGCAATGCCATTTGGATTTTCAACCTCTCAGGATGACGTTCGCGCGGAAATCATGGCGGACAACGTCCTGACACTTCTTGGCAGCAGTGACCGCATTCGAGTTGCCGGATGTGCAGCTCGACTGGAAACAGTCCTCGCCGCCGAACAGTGTTTTCCAACGGCTGACTGGCTATCGGTAAAACTAATGACGTTGCTGGACATTCCGCCCGATCGGCAATCCATCGTGATTGGGCTGGCACGGCTGGCAGGCTGGTCGGCTCAAGCGATTGAGCAGCAGTCATCAGGCTTAAGTCTTCTGCCTCGATTGAATTATGGGGCAGCGGCATCAGGGGACAAAGGCTAATGCGAATGCTTCGCGTCCGGGAATGAGCCGTCCTGGACTTCCTGAATATAGCTTTGAACAGCGGTCATAGCCTGATTTCGAATGTCGCCGAATTGTTTCAGAAACTTTGGCTGAAAACCCGGATTGAGGCCCAGCATATCCGGACCGACCAGCACCTGACCGCTGCAGCCAGCACCGGCCCCAATGCCGATCGTCGGAATAGACAAGGCTTCGGTGATTCGCGCGGCAATGTCCTGTGGGACAAGTTCCAGCACGACTGCGAATGCCCCAGCGTCTTCAGCGGCGCGGGCGTCGTTGAGAAGTTGTTGTTCGTCGCGTTGAACTTTGCCCATGCCGCCGAGTTGTCGGACAGCTTGTGGTCGCATCCCGACATGCGCCATGACAGGAATTTCAGCGCGACCGATCGCTCGGATGGTTTCTGACTGGATGGCACCGCCTTCCAGTTTGATTGCATCTGCGCCGGTTTCTTTGATGATGCGGCCAGCGTTTTTTACGGCTTGCTTTGGGCTGACTTGATACGACATAAACGGCATATCGACGACGACAAGTGCACGACGAACCGCGCGGGCCACGATTTCACCGTGATAAATCATCTGCTCAAGAGTGACGGGCAATGTTGTGGATTTACCCTGAACAACCATCGCAAGGCTGTCGCCGACCAGAATACTGTCGATGCCAGCTTCGTCCATGATCCCTGCCCACAGGTAATCGTAGGCAGTCAGCATCGTAAGTTTTTTGCCGTTTGCGGCGAGTTCACGAAACACAGGGACCGTGATTTTTCGAGGAGACTTTTGCATGGAGAGACTAATTAGAAGCCTTTGAGAAAATTCATGAGGTCAGGATCAATGTCGTCGTCTTCCTCGGTGGCTTCTGCTGGAACTGTGTTATCTGTTTTGAGTTCAGGACTGACAAAGTTTTCAAAGAAGGCATCTGATGTTGATTCTTCATTATTTGCGAACCAGTTTGAATCGCCACCATCTTCGATCGCAATTTGTTGACCGTCTTCGACTGAGGGAGGTTCGTAAACTGCGGCGTCAGTTTCGAGGGATTCCTCGATTTGCTCGACGTCGTCAAATCCAGAAGCGTCTTCAACTTCGATGACTTCTAAGTCATCCGAAAAATAATCTACCCCTGCAATCTCTTCATCGTTGAATTCCGATTCGACTACAACAGCCTCTTCGGCACCTACGACGTCTTCTGTTTCGCTGATGCCAGCTTCGTTCATCGCGTCTTCAACGTCCACACTTTCGTGAACTTCGACAACTTCTTCGAAGTTCAACCAATCTTCGACTTGCTGGTCTTGTGCATCGGCCGACACTTCTTCAATGACGGCCACTTCTTCAGCATAGTCTACGCTCTGAAGTTCGGCTTCTGGTTCGGCGTGGATTACGCTATCTGTTTCGCTGATAACAACAGCATCCAGCACGTCTTCCACTTCGATGACTTCTTCAACGTCCAAAGTCTCCTGCACTTCGACAACGTCTTCGAAGTTTAACCAATCCTGGACTTGTCCGTCATGCAGTCCCTGTTCGGCCGGGGCTGTGTCTTCAATTTCTATTGAGTCTTGTACTTCGACGACCTCGTCAAGCTCTTCGAGATTCGTTTCGGCGTCAACGAGTTCTACTGCTTCAACCACTTCCACAACGTCGTCGAAATCATGGACCTCCATGACTTCTTCAATGCCGTCGACCTCTTCTATGACTTCGGCATGAGCGTCATTGAAGGCATCATGCGAAATTCCGCCAACATACGCGTTGCCGAGGTTCATCGGCTCTGGGAACGTAGTCTCATCATCGTCAACTGACAGCCATGCGCTTTCGACATCTTCGGCGATGCTCGCAGTTCCGCCGTTTTCCGGTGAGCTTATGGAATCAACGCCGCTGCAATTCCGCTGTGGCTCATCATGGGCGATCGGAGATTCGCAAACGATACTTGCGTCGGGAAAGTCGTTTGTCTCCTGATTGCTGTTCGATTGGTCAGCGTCGTGTTTGGCGAAGTCGTCGCCTGCGAGTCGACTCTCGGCATTGGCTGGTGCACTGGAGAGAAGATTCGCCGAACCGTTTGTCAAGAATTGATCATCAGCGTAGTCCGCCGTTGGTTCGTGTGAATCCGAAGATTCACCAGCCTGTTCGACGGCAAAATCCATCTGTGCCGAGGCATCTTCATGCGGCTTCCGAGATTTGACTGTTTCGCTGTCATCTGCGGCCCACGCCGCGACTGCATCACGGCTGGATTTGGAACGTTTCGAATCGGGCGTAGAGCTCGAATTTGCGGTTTCTGCGACAGGAACGTCGGAGCGGACATGAATGATGAATTTAATGGGACCCAACGCCAGTTGTGATCCGCTGGCGATGTCATGCCTTTTGCCGGCTGTGATACGAGTGCCGTCGATAAAAGTGCCGTTGCTGCTGTCGAGGTCGGTGACAGAGACAGAGTCACGACCGACACGCAGAAAACAGTGACGGCGACTCACCTGCGGCGCCGAGAGTCGCAAATTGCAGTCAGAACCTCGGCCGATCACGATGTCATGTCGAACGGTGATTCGACGAACATTTGACGGCTGATCCTGCAGTTCCAGTACCACCTTCATGGGAACGATGTCCGTTCAACGAAAAAGGTCGCGAGAGAGGTTGTGTCGATCGACATCGGAAATTGCAATTGCAATTGCAGTTGCAATGGTGGCAGCTTTTCATAAGTTGAGCCCAACTGCAAGACGATGGGGCGAATTTACAGCATTTGCCGCCATATTTGTGGTGGCTGCATGATTCCACCCGTTGAAATTGTTACCCCTGGTGGCGGGATATTTGGGATCTGGCGACAAAGCATCGTGGAGCCCGCTTGCGCTGACGCCTACAATGTGCCGCTCTTTCAAGAACAACTCCCTTTCGAATTTCCTGATAAATCGCCCACGAACCCAAATCCTATGGCTATCGATTGGGATGCGTTTACAAATCATAAGCTCACGACAGCCGAGGTTCGGTTGCTCGGTGGGGTCGATTTGCCGTCTGTGCTGGCATTGCAAAAGCTGATGGTGCATGAAGTGCGATGCCAAAGTCGCACAAATGCCGCGATCCTGATCTGCGAACATCCACCAACCGTATCTGTGGGCTCTGGTGCGACGCTGCTCGAATTGCCGGAATCCTCCCGCGAGCTTGAGTCACGACTTATTGCCGTCCATAAACTTCGACGCGACGGTCACGCCATTTTGCACCAGCCGGGCCAATTGGCCGCATATGTTGTGGTCTCACTGCCCGAATGCAGCATGGATGAATCGGAATTTCGAACCTGCCTGCAACAGTCGGTCGTAGAAACATGTCGAGAAGTTCAGGTCGTGGCGTCAATCTCACCGGATGATCCAACCGCCGTCTTCGGGCGACACGGCGTCGTTGCCGAGATTGGGATTCATGTTGAAGATGGCGTCACAAGTTTTGGTGTCTTCCTCAATGTCAATTGTCAGCTTGACGAAGCCCGCGAGATCGGACGTGGGTTGCTCGGACAACGAATATCGTCTCTCAACGCAGAACGTGTTCGGCCGACTCAAATGCCGCAAGTTCGTTCGGCGTTAATTCAGCACTTGTGTACACAATTGGGCTATCCCGACTATCATCTGCACACTGGTCACCCTTTTTTGAAACGAACGCGGACACTGATCCATGACAAGTTTGCCAATCCTAAATCAGCCGACGAATAACGCACCCACTGTGGAAGCGGATTTGTCTGGCGTGAATATCATAGCCGGTGGACCCGTGCGCAGACTGCCGCGTTGGTTGAAACGACCGTTGCCACAACCCGGCATGGCCTATACCAGCGATGTAATTTCCGATTTGAAACTGGAAACCGTCTGCGAAAGCGCGAAGTGTCCGAATCGCACGGAATGCTGGTCGCAGAAAACCGCAACGTTCATGATCGGTGGCAACGTGTGTACTCGTCCCTGCGGATTCTGTTCTGTGCCGAAGGGCAAGACGGAACGACTCGAAATTGACGAACCGGAACGCGTCGCCGAAGCTGCCGCGCGACTTGGATTGAAATACGTGGTGCTCACATCCGTGACTCGCGACGACCTCAAAGACGGCGGCGCGGATCACTGGTACCGCACGGTGATTGCTGTTCGCGAAAAAACCGGTGCACAGGTTGAAGTGCTGGTCCCGGATTTTCTCGGCAACCGTGCGGCAATCAGTCGCGTGATTGAATCGCGTCCAGACGTATTCAATCACAACACGGAAACCGTACCGCGGCTGTATCATCGCGTTCGTCGCAATGCCGAATATCAGCGCACGCTGGATCTGTTGAAGCAGGTGAAAGACGAAGCTCCCAATATGCCAACCAAGAGCGGCCTGATGCTGGGCCTTGGGGAAACTCGCGAAGAACTGCTCGACGTCTTTGCCGACCTTCGAGCTGTCAACTGCGATATGCTGACACTGGGACAGTATTTGCAGCCTACTCCCGAACACTTACCAGTTGAGCGTTATCTTCCGCCGGAAGAATTTGATGAAATCGGCGAGCAAGCTCGCAAGCTTGGTTTCAGCATGGTCGCCAGCGGACCTTTCGTTCGCAGCAGTTATCACGCCGGAGAAATGGCGGAAG
>JANOZG010000310.1:0-2037 GCA_031429275.1 Planctomycetota bacterium | reverse complement strand
CACTGGCAGGCGTTGCCAATGCAGTCAAGGCAAACAGGGAGAGGCAAGTTTTAACCAAGAGTTTCATAAGAAATCTCATTCTTTGTGTCGGAATCTTCCGTGACCCTGCCTCGAAAAGAAGGCAGGATTCTGTCAGGACATCTGAGCCGCTCTGCTGGTGCAAGCGTTGCATCCGCCCGTGTCCAGCCCAGCTTTCCTGTTTTACAGTGGCTTGCACCCAGTTGTCAAATATTCCACCGGCAAAAACAACCGCGTCTCGCGATTCAGTCGAACTGGATTCTGCACGCTCCAGCCCTTTGCTATCCAGCGAATCATGCCAGTCTTCCTCGAATGGCAGCCAGATCAACGCCTGCTTCTACAGAGATTGACGTATTCTGCCCTCAGACCGCCAGCATCAAGGCCGCATTTCGCTTCACATTCGAGGAGATACAGAAAGTTTGCCGACCGTACCGATTCATGGCCTCAAAACACGCGATTTTGAGATGGTCCCGCAGGTTTACATCAAGTGCCCAAAGTAACGAAGATTCCGATTCAGCCGGATGTGATGGATTTAAGAGTACCTAAAAACTGGCCGAAAACAGAGAAAGGGGGCGACGGATCATTCCTCGCATTATCGACTATTGAACAGCGGCATTGACTGCGTGGGAGTTATCCCAAGATGGCAATTGTGGAACGGTGCTTTATGGTTCGGCGTCTATTGCCTATTTTTGCGTTGCTTTGTTTGCTTCCGAGTGTTTCAGCCCTGGGACAAATCAAACTGTCCCCCGGTCGGGTTCCGATTGGCGACAACGAATTGAATTCGCCGACTCCTGAACCATTGGTGACCATCGACGAGCTGTCGACAAATGCTGTCATGCGTCCTCTACCGACGTGGGTTCAGCAATCGAAAGATCCACTGGTGAAGTTGGTCTACCAAACACGCGAAGCACAACGCCGACGTCTGCTTTCCACTGCTGAACATACGCCGTGGCAAATCATGCACGGCATGCTGGCGTTGCGTGAAGAATTCCTGATTCGACATAACGGACAGCCCGTCAGTTGTATGGAATGGATTAAATCCGGAGCCACATTTGAAAATGAAAGCTGGTTCGAAAAGACCCAGATACGCGTACTCACTGGACGCGGCAACAATGCGTACGAAATGATGACAGTTGGGCGAGGCCACCCATATAGTCAACCCTATGCATTTGAAGGTCATATCAATCAGTTCGTCGCAATCCTGTCGATGAGTGGTGTGCCGCTTGAGACACAATTCCAAACGCCTCAAGGCCCGGTGTCCATGCGTGACATGCTCACGTACGCGAAAATGACAGTCAACGAAAAAGAAGAAGTGACATGGACACTGTGGGCTCTAAGCAGATATCTGCCGTCCGATGCAGAATGGACCAATGCAAACGGCGAAAAATGGAGCATTGAACGACTGGTCAAGATCGAAACAGGTAAATCACTTGTCGGCGCGCCTTGTGGTGGAACCCATGGTCTGTTTGCGCTTGCTCATGCAAGGAATGTTTATCTCCGCACTGGAAAACCACTGGTTGGTGTGTGGCTGGAGGCGGAGCAGAAGATCCGTCGCTACATTCAGACCGCCCGGATGCAGCAGAATTCCAATGGCAGTTTGTCGTCAAACTACTTCCGAGGCCGGGAGTATAAGAAAGACTTCGACAAGCGAATGGCCAGCAGTGGTCACCTGCTGGAATTCTTGATGATGGCCCTTCCGTCTCAGGAGTTGAATGCGCCATGGGTACGTCGCGCTATCGAAGCGACATCGAACGATCTGATGGCGAATCGCAAAGCGTTTGTGAGTTGTTCACCACTCTATCATGCAACCAGTGCGTTAAGTATTTACACCGATCGAATCTCTGCGACGGCTACTCAAGAAATGGCGAAGGCACCTTCGAAGACGCATTCGATTTCCAGCAAGGCGGAAATCAAGACGGCTGATGCTTCGCTGAGCAAGCCGGTCGTGGAAAACTCAGAAGCAGTGAAGACGCCTGTCATGGAGTCGTCAGGTGTTGATGCCAATGGCGCACCAAAAGC
>JANOZG010000309.1:0-2775 GCA_031429275.1 Planctomycetota bacterium | reverse complement strand
TGGTGTTTGTCGGTGTGTTTCGTGAAGCGTCTGAACGTCATTTGGGACCGGTTCAGATTCTGCAGATCTTGCCCTACGTGATCCCGAGCATGTTGCCGTTCACAGTGCCGGCAACGTTGTTGTTGTCCGTGTGTGTTGTTTATGGTCGAATCTCGGGTGATCTTGAAGTCATTGCCGCAAAGTCTGCCGGAATCAGTGCTTTACAATTGCTGACACCCGCGTTTCTGCTGGGCGTTGTTCTGGCAGGCGGCTCGCTAGGACTTATGAACTACGCGATCCCCTGGGGTGTTGCAAATATCGACAAGATTGTAACGCAGGCGATGGAAGAGATCTTTTTTGACGTCTTGCGAGGGCAACACTATATCAGCTATCCGAAAGGCGGATATACGATCACTGTTCGTGACGTCAAGAACCGGACATTGCTTGATCCGACGATTCGGTATCGCAAGAACCACAAGCAGTACACTCTGCGAGCCGAAGCGGCGCAGATTCGCTTTGATATGGAGAACAAAGATATCGTTGTTCACCTGAAGAACGTGAGTGGAGGGGGGGCTGAGACTGACTTTTCCGGCGAGATGAAGTATGTCACGCATCGTTTCCCGCTGGAAGTGGATCTGCGAACCGCTGTGTCCCGAAACCTGACGATGGAGACTCTGCAGGATGGGATCGAACAGGCGATAATTGATCAGGAACGTTTGGTTGTAGAAAAGAATATCGAAGCCACGATGTTGATGTTTACCGGGGACTTCCATGAGCTTGGCAGCGACGAACTTTCGACGCTGGATCGGGCGACCGCAGCTGCTCGGAAGGATGAATTGAGGTACCGAGCGGAAATTCACAATCGTTTTTCAATGTCGGCGGGATGTTGGTTCTTCGCGTTTCTGGGCGGGCCTTTTGCAATGTTGCAGGCAAGACGGCAATTCATCACCAGCTTCATTTTATGCTTCCTGCCAATTCTGATCATGTATTATCCAGTCATGTTCCTGATGATCAACTTGTGTAAGTCAGGAACTCTGGAGCCCTGGTGGGCAATGTGGGTGCCAAACCTGATCATTGGCTTTTTTGGCCTTTTGGTTTTGAGGAAAGTCGTACAGCATTGATCGAAATCGTCTGCTGTGCACTTCAATGCCTCCCTGTGGTTGTGGCCCTGCTTATTGGGTAAAGATAGAGAATTGAGGCGGCCGAATTTTCGCGGAAGTATTTCAGATCGAGATACTGCGCAGAATTCCCAATGCTCAGAATGGACGGTATCATCAGTCAGCGCGGTACTGAAGTTTCAGTCGGTTTTGTGCCGTCCCACGTCCTTCGGCGGAAGTGCGCCCTATTCTTCACTCAAGGAGTTTCCAAATGTCAACGTCGTCGATCGAGCGAGCTACGGATCATGAACTCGCTCCAGCTGTTGCAAAGTTTCTTGCAACATCATTGCACAAGTCTTTCATTGGTGGACGCTGGGTTGAAGCAGCGGATGGGCAGACATTTGACGTGCTCGATCCAGGCTCGGCGGAAAAAATTGCCACTGTGACCAGCCTGAAGAAGGTGGATGTTGACAAAGCAGTCGATGCGGCGGTGGATGCGTTTCACAACAGTGGCTGGGCGAAAATGCAAGTGGCTGAGCGAGCGGCCTGCCTGCACCGTATCGCCGACGCGGTTGAAGCGCGTCGTGATGAATTTGCAACAATTGAGTCGCTGGATTGTGGAAAGATCTACAGTCAAGCCGTCGGCGATATTCAAAACTTTATTGATACTTTTCGATACTTCGCGGATCTGTCGCAGGCGGTCAATTACCGTCAGGTAATTGCCGTCAAAAATCACGAAGCGTGGGTGTCACGACATGCATGGGGAGCTTGCGGATTCATTGTGCCTTGGAACTTTCCGTTCCTGCTCATGGGTTGGGGGATTGCCCCGGCATTGGCTGCGGGTAACACTTGCGTTCTGAAGCCTGCCGAAGATACGCCTTTATCTGCACTTTATCTTTGCAAAATGATTCAGGATCTGGACCTGTTGCTAGCCGGCGTGTTGAACGTGGTGACCGGTTTTGGTGAGCATGCTGGCGCTGCATTGTCGCAGAATCCAAAACTCCGTCGCATGAGTTTCACAGGTTCTCCGGAAGTGGGCCGTCTGGTCGCTGAGGCTGCTGGTCGCAACCTGATCCCGGTCAAGTGCGAACTCGGCGGCAAAGGTGCTGCAGTCATCTTCAACGATGTAGATATCCAGGAAACGGCAGACAAGCTGGTACAGGCAATCACGTTCCACAGCGGTCAGGTCTGCTGCGATGCAACTCGCTGGCTGATTCAACGCGACATCTACGACGACTTTGTAGATGAGTGTATTACGCGAATGAAATCAGTGCAGGTGGGCTATCAGATGGATCGAGAAGCCCAGATGGGTCCAGTTGTCAGCGCTAAACAGCGTGCCCGGGTTCTCGGTTATTTGCAGAAAGGTGTCGCTGGCGGTGCGGATCTGATTCTTGAAGGTGGCGAGGCGCAGGTTCCCGGCAAGAAAGGTTTCTTCGTGAAACCAGCATTGCTGGCAGGTTCATTGAACAATGTAGCGGCTCGTGAAGAGATCTTTGGGCCTGTCGCGTTTCTTGCTCCGTTTTCAAATGAAGAAGAAGGTTTGCGTCTGGCAAACGACACTGAGTACGGGCTAGGTAACAGCGTTTGGTCTCGCGACCTGCAACGGTGTGCTCGCATTGCAGAAGCGTTCACAGCCGGGAACGGCTGGATCAACGCTCATAATGTGATCGTGCATGGTGTGCCATATGGCGGAGTTGGC
>JANOZG010000308.1:0-2897 GCA_031429275.1 Planctomycetota bacterium | reverse complement strand
CGCGAACTGTATCGCGCGATTGATTTGTTTGTTCTGAGCAGTCTGCGTGAAGGATTGCCGAACGTGGTTCTGGAGGCGATGGCGACAGCACGCCCAGTTGTGGCGACGAACTGCAATGGTATTCCCAAACTCATTGAACACAACGTGAATGGCCTGATCGTGCCGATCGATAGCGAGTCGGCTTTGCACGATGCAATATCCGACTGTGTCTGGTCCGAAGAACTTCGTTCACGCCTGGCCGTCGCGGGTCGGGAAACAATTGAGAAGAATTTCTGCTTTGATCGAAGGATGAAAAAAGTCGTTGATGTTTATCGAGGTCTTTCCCCAAAGCTTGCAGGGATGATCAAGCCTCCCGTGCATCGAGACAATCCGAAGGAAAGAACCGTAGGACGGGACTCCAGTCCCGTCCTGATTTGAAAAGATACGAGTAAAGAACAAGGCATCCACGCCTAACTATATCTATCGCCGACACAGCGTGGTCTTGAGATTTTTCTGCCTCCGTTTTTCTGTCATTGAATCGCATTGGGAGACAGAAAGACGGAGACAGAAAAATAAGGCAGAAGAGTCAATTTGAGATGTACGCGGTTGAACGGGACGCGTGTTCTTTCAAAACACGAATTATCCGGACGGGTCTGGAGACCCGTCCTACTTAGATACACACCACAATTCAAATTATTCAATAAACCATGATCAACACACTCGCTCATTCCACAACAACTCTGCGCTGCGAAGTCACACCACCCGCTGGCTGGAACAGCTACCTCACTCGCTGGGGATACGACGGATTTCATTGCCGCACCGAATGGGCAAATGTTTTCGCGACAGCATTTCGACATCGTTCATATTTTCTGTGGGTCGAACAGGATCAACGAATCGTTGGCGTTCTCCCGTTGATGCATATTTCCGGCCCGATCTTCGGCAGCTTTCTCGTCAGTCAGCCGTATCTGAACACCGGTGGAGTTCTCGCAGATACAAAACAGATCTCAACTCAGCTGATCGGCCGCGCTGTTGAGCTGGCAGATGAGCTCAATGTCAAACATCTCGAACTTCGCCACGAACGCCGCGCGGTTCATGAGCGATTGAATTCAGTGAACACCGAAAAAGTTCACATGCGACTGGAACTTCCAGCGACGGCGGACCAGCTCTGGACTGGCTTGAAATCTAAACTTCGCAGCCAGGTGAAGAAGCCGTTGAACGACGAATCGCTCAGCGTCCAGTTTGGCCATCTGGATCAGTTGAATTCATTCTACAGCGTCTTCTGTCGCAACATGCGAGATCTTGGCACACCGCCGTTTTCAAAGAAGCTGTTTCGCGAAATGCTTATGCAGTTTAGTGATTCAGCGGAGATCTGTTCGGTGATTCAGAACGGCCAGCCGATCGCATCAGGATTTCTGTTGCATGGCCCGGAAGTGACGCTGATTCCCAGTGCGAGTTCGTTGCGAGAATTCAATCACACAGCGTGCAACATGCTGATGTACTGGCATTGCCTGAAACGCAGCGTTGAGCGAGGGCAGAAAGCATTCGACTTTGGCCGCAGTTCGCACGACAGCGGCACATTCAAATTCAAGCAACAATGGGGCTCTGAAGAATATCCGGCGGTCTGGCAATACTATTCCCGCAAAGGCGATATCAGCGACGCTCGCCCAAACAGCGGCAAGTTTGATATGGTCATCGCTGTGTGGCAAAAACTCCCGGTGTGGCTGACGAAGATCGTCGGCCCGGAAATCGTACGCGGGATTCCATAGTGGCGAGCGGCTCGGTATCAGCCCTCCGTGCGAAGATTCCAGCGCGCTGACTCGGAGGGCTGACGCCCAACCGCTCGCCGATATTATCACCTGCGTTTCTTCTTCCGCACATCAGGTTTGGCTTTCGCCTTGGCTTTTATCTCCGCTTTGCCAGCTGGAGAACGTGGTGTTCGTGGTTCGTTCTCCAGCACTTTGTCCAATCGCTTGCTGAAGCTCATAAACTTAGTCATCTCAACCGGCAACGGGGAACTGAATTTCATCGGTTCTCCAGTGATGGGATGATCGAATCCCAGCGTCGATGCATGCAGTGCGAATCGCTTCGGAGCCCAGGGAATCTTTTCCCACAAGTCCGTGCGGTAACGATTGTCGCCGAGAACCGGATGCCATGCTTCGGCAAAGTGGACTCGAATCTGATTACGTCGACCGGTTTCCAGCTGCACGGCGACGTGAGTCGTATCTGGCAGACGTTCGATGACTTGATAATGCGTCACTGCGAGTTCGCCGTCATCTTCTTCGTCGGTGGAATATCGATTGAGATTCTTTCCAGTGGCGAGATAGCTACGGAATTCGCCGCTATCCTGCTTCATCACGCCGGCGACAATTGCGTCGTATCGACGATCAGGCTTGCGTTGGCGAAACTGATTTTGCATCAATCGAGCATCTTCTTTTGTCTTGCCGAACATCAGCAGTCCGGACACACCGCGATCGAGGCGATGAATAATGAAAGCTCCCCGGCCACGGCCTTCGTGCTTCACATGTTCGTTCACTCGATACAGCAACGTGTGGGGTTCGCCGCCGTCGGTTGGAACGGTCAGCATGTCGGCGGACTTTTCAACGACAACGATATGTCGGTCTTCGAACACGATCGAGAAGCCTCGATGTTTTTGCTGCTCAGGACGGCGTCTAGGCGAATAACGACGGTTCTCTTCGAATCGCACATGAATGTGATCGCCGACCTGTAGACTGTATCCAGCGTTGATTTCAATCTGCCCGTTCAGTTTCACACAGTCGTGGTCAAACAAGCCCGTGACGTGCGATCTCGATCCGCCGGCAATCTCCTGCACGCAACGATCAATTCTCGCATTAATGAAGGGAGACGGTTCTTCAATAGTAAGTTCACAAATCAGAAAAGGCACGGAATTGGTCTGTATC
>JANOZG010000307.1:0-1870 GCA_031429275.1 Planctomycetota bacterium | reverse complement strand
CCGCCACGGATGAAACGACAATGCCCTTGGGCGGCTGCTGCTTCGTGGTGAACGCCGAGATCTCTTTGAGCGCGCGGCTTTTCCCGGAGTTGTTCGGGCCGACGAGTACGGTAAGCTTCTCTGGCCGGATGACCAAGCCGTCGTTCAGAGTGACGGACTGGATGCTGTATTGGTACTTCGAGTGTTCCATGATCAGCGGACTCCGTTAACGGCGGGATCGACATCGTAGTAAATGGGCGCGATGCCGGGCTTGGCCATCTCGCGAATCGTGGCGGGCTTGGCGAAACCGGCAGGCCACAAAAGGTAGCAAGGGAGGGCGAGCCTCATTCGCTCTTCTCCCTCCGGCGTTTCGGGCGTTCGGAAGTTTTCTTCACTTCACCTTCGATCTTCTTCATTTCGTCGATGGCGTCCTGGAAGTGTTGATCGACCGGCTGCGGGACTGCGGCTTGGGTGGCTCGGAACGTTTCGTACTCGGACTCCGCTTTCAAACGGGCGGTTTCATGTGAGATTTTGCCAGCGTGGGTCAGGATATCGCGTTCAGAGAGTTTCAGAAAGTCGTCGAGCTTGGTAATCCAGTCGCGCATGTGCATTGGCCGACGGCTGGTGGCCTGCAACTCGGCGAAGTCGAGGTAGGCTGAGACGATCAGGTTCAGGGACTTGAGTTCGTCTTCCGCGAGGTAGTTCTTGGCGATGGTGATATCGGGCTTTCGCACCGGACCAGCGGGTGCGTTCTTCCAGTTCGTCAGACCCATATGAGGCTTGGCGGCGCTGGCGCGAGAAGCAATCACCTCGGCGGCGGTGTGACCGTGGGCGGCCCAGTGCATTTTGTTTTGCACAGTCTGGAAGAACAGCGTCGTAGCTTCGGCGGTCGAGTCGTAGTCGATGCTGGTGGCGTAAATATCGGTGATCTTCTGGTAGAACATCCGCTCGGACGAGCGGATGTCGCGGATGCGGGCGAGCAGTTCGTCGAAATAGTCGGTGCCGAGCGTTCGTCCTTCTTTGAGTCGCTGGTCGTCCATCGTGAACCCCTTGACCAGGAGTTCGGAGAGACGCGTGGTGGCCCATTGACGAAACGCAGTGCCGCGAGCAGAGCGGACACGGTAGCCGACGGCGAGAATGGCGTCGAGGGAGTAGTGCTCGACGTTGCGGGAAACGTCGCGGGTGCCTTCGCGTTGAACTATTAAGTAATGCTTAATAGTTCGATCCGGCGGGAGTTCGCCCACTTCGTAAATCGCTTTCAAATGCTGATTTACGTTCGGTACGGTGACATCGTAAAGCTCGGCAATGAGCTTCTGCGTGAGCCAGACAGTGTTGCCCTCCAGGCGGACCTGAAGCTGCGATGCGCCGTCGGCGTAGATGAGGAACTGCCCCTGTGGCGCGGGCAGGTTGGCGTCGTCAGACATGTTCGATCCTCCGGAGTTGAGGGAAGGGTGAAGAAGGACGAGGCAACGGCGCAGTTCATGCGTCTCTTGGTTTGCGGGTCTTCTTGACGATGGTTGTCAGAATGGCGCTCACTTTGTATCGCTGATTCCGCGGCGACCTTGTTCTATTTTATGCGGATGAGTTCCGGGGACTCCGTCGCGGCCTCAATCGCAGCAATCGTTTCGCGGACGTTCCTGGCTTTCTGGCGCATAAGATGCGGTGGGAAGTCTTTTTCTTCCTTCTCAAAGTAGTTCGCGATTCTGGTCAGTTCCGGAATGACCGAGTTGGCGTGCGTGCCGTAGCTGAGCAGGATCTTCATTAGCTCAGGAGTGCGAATTTCGCTGGCCCAGGGATTCTGATCGCGTGTGTAGATCACGAGCGCTTGCATGCCTTCTTCGATGTGATGCTGCGACAGAAGACGCAGGCCTTCCACGCGAATCCCGTCGGC
>JANOZG010000306.1:0-10323 GCA_031429275.1 Planctomycetota bacterium | reverse complement strand
TATACAGACGAATGTGCCTTGTCAGCAACCGGCAGATTAAATGTTTACCCGGCATTGAATAATAAAGGGGAAAGCATCGGGCTTATTTTGAGCGGAGCGAGATGGATACATTGTTCTCGCGACAGACAAGTAATCGATCCCGGCGGCGAATCAACGCCGTTAAGGAATCTCTGATTATGTCTTCACCGACATTGACTCGGAGAAACGCTCTGGTCTGGCGAAACAATGACCGTCGGAGTTGAACCAAGCTCGGGTTGGATTGAGGCTATCGGGGGACGTAAGCCCCCTGATTCTTCGTAAGACCAACAATCAGGGGATTAACATCCCCCGCTCGCCGAATCCACACCTGAATTTCCACCGCCCGCAGAATAAAAAAGGTTGCATCAGTTGATGCAACCTCACTCTGAAACGAGTCAAATGTAAAGACCTGCTCTCCCCCGGGGTTTACAGCGTGTCCAGAATCTCTGCGATGCTGCTGAAGACGACGAATTCGGCATCGGATGGCACAACGTCTTTCCGAACGGCGAGGCCGCTGGCTGTAGATGTTGCGGCTTGAGTCAGCGTCAAAGACGTGTCTGATTGGATCGACGCCACGAAGAAGGCTCGACCGTTGCCGAGCACAACGGAATCACCGATTGCCAAATCGGTGGTAAACAAAGTGCCTGTGCCAGTCACAATCGCACTGCCAGAAGCCGTCGCGACGGTGCCGGTGATCGATGTGTTGGCAGGAATGGCGGTCAGCGGTACGCCCGCCAAAGCGGAGGAACTATAGAGAGTGTTCAGGTTTGCCTGCGACAAATCGCTGATCTGTCGCACGACATTAAGGCCATCGCCGATGACGCGTCCGAAGACGGTGTATTGTCCTGGGTCGAAAGCTTCACTGTTGTCGATGGCATTGATAAACCAGCCACTTGTCCCGCTGTTCGGACCGGCTGCAGTAAGTGCCATGGCCAGTGTGCCAGCCACATTCCCATTGGCAGGGTTGAACTGGCCATTAATCGTCCCCGTCGTCACAACAGGTGTGATCTGGCTGTTCGAAACCTTGAAACTTCCACTTTGGATGAACTCCTGACTCCCAGCATTCGCTCGATGCACAAATATGTTTTGATAAGCACCTGAAGTCACGTAGCTCAGGAAATTTGTTACTGTTGAGCCAGCCTCACTATCCAGCATCTCCACATCGTATGCACCCACATTTGTGGCGAAGTGGACCACGGTGCCGACGGCTCGATGGACGTTCACTGCGGTGTCAGCTGCATCAGGTCCATCAACTGCCCGAACGATAATGCGATTTCTTCCATGATTCGCTGCAGTGTGTGTAACACTCACATCGACGGAGTACACACCGTCAGGTCCGGCAGTCGTTGTTCCGTCGTCAAACACTCCGTCGCCGTCGCTGTCGATTGAGATTTCAGCTCCGGGAACTGTTGTGCCCGTGACCTCTATGAGTGCGTTACGAGTAATGATTGTTCCGTTCGACTGTACTTTATCGGCGGTATCTGGTGTCGCTGACAATGCCAACGAGTCGGCATCGGTGACTGTGACTTGAGTGTCATCCGAAACTGCACCGACTGCACTGGCACTGATTTCCGCGATAACCTGTCCATCCGCCACGTTGCCGTTAACAATCGTGAACGAGACAGGAACACTGGTTGCTCCTGCGGGAATGACCACAAACGAAGGTCCTGTGAGTACGGAAGCAACCTGATACGACAGCGAAACCACAATCGGAGTGCTTGAAGCGAGACTTGTGGCCACTGTGCCGGCCAAAGTTCCAGACGTTTCGCTGACGGTAGAGGCTGACGTCGTCAGATTCAGTGTCGCGACTTCGTTATCGATAATTCTTAAAGTCGCCTGACCGGTTGCAAATCCTGCGGCTGTGGCAGTGATGAGTGCATCTATGTTGCCATCAACTGCAAGATTGTCGATTGTCGAAATCGGCACCAACGCTTGCGTGCCGCCAACCGGAATTGTGATTGTCGCAGGGCCAGAAACGCGGGATGCATCAGAATACGTGAGATCCACAACCAGCGCCTGCGTTGTATTGCTATTCGGTCGAGTCACCGTCAGGAATGTGGATTCCGCTGGTGCTGTCTCAGCCAACTGGGAAACGCTCAGCGTTGCTGTCAATCCCGGTGGAGCGGGCGCAGCTTCATCATCCAGAACCGTGACTGACGTTGTTGCATCCGGTAGTCCGGTTGAACTGGCCGTAACGACGACGCTGATGTTTCCATCGGCTATGTTATTGTTGACCGGAGTGGCACGAAATACTGCAGTCTTCTGACCGACTGGAATCGTTACGCTCGTTGGTACTCCCAAACGAGCAGCATTGCCGGAAGCCAGCGCTACGGTGAGAGGCACTGTCAGATCGGTCGTGTTCCGCGAAACGGTATAGAGCGGAGCCGCATTACCTGCATTTTCTCGAACAGAAGTCGTTGTCGCAGTGACTCGCAAAGCGGCCGTATCGACGTTTGTCACTGCAACAGTGGCGGTTGTATTTGCAAACCCACTTGAGGAAGCGGTCACAATGACATTGATGTTGCCGGCAACAATCCCGTCGGTAACTGGCGTACCCTGAAACGTGGCTGATGTTGCGTTGGCAGCAATCGTCACTGTCGCCGGTACTGTCAAATTGCCAGGCCTGGAAGAGACCAGGTTGACGATCAAAGCCTGTGAATTGTTCGCTCCTGCACGAGAGATCGTGTATGTCAAAGCTGTTGACAAAGCATTTTCAGCGATCGTTGTAACGTTGGGTACAAGTGAAAGTGTGCCTGCGTCGTCGTCATTCACGGTGACCGTCGCTGTACCGTTTACGAATCCGGTAGCGGCTGCGGTGACGGTAACGGAGGCGTTGCCGTCAACTGCTGTGTTGTCAGCTACCGCCCCATTGAATGTTGCAAACGCCTGCCCGATCGGAATGACCACAGTCGATCCAACAGTCAACCGGACTGGAGTTCCCGAAGTCAAAGTCACAATCAACGCTGACGTCAGGTCAGACGTGTTGCGAGTCACTGTGTACGTCAAAGCAGTGGAACCGGCGTTCTCGAAGACTGAAGGGGAATTGGCTGTCAACGCAAGGGTTGGAACTTCATCGTCGTTTACGGTGACAGTTCTGGTGCCATTCACAAAGCCAGTCGCCGCAGCCGTGACGATAACCGGTGCATTTCCGTCGGCAACGGTGTTATTCACCGGCGAGCCGACAAACGTGACGGATGTTTGTCCTGTCGGAATTATGACCGAAACTGGAACCGTCAATCGGCCGACTGTCCCGGAACTTAGGTTGACGGTCAGTGCTGAAGTGTTTGCCGTCGTATTGCGGGTGACTGTATAGACGAGTGTTCCCGACGCGGCATTTTCTGCAACTGTTGCGGCACTTGAAGCGACCGTCAACGTTGGAACGTCAGTGTTATTGACGGTGACCGTGGCTGTCGTCGCATCAAAACCTGTGGCAGTTGCCGTGAGGACAACTGGCACGTTGCCATCAACGATCTCATTGTTCACCGGAGTGACAAAGAAATCAAAACTTGCTTGTCCGGCCGGAATTGTGACTGAGTCTGCGACCGACAGATAACCGGTCTGACCAGGTGCCAGATTAACCGTCAACGGCTGACTTGAATCGGCCGCAGTGCGTGTCAGTGTGTACCTTAGGACTCCTGCGCCCGCATCTTCCGCGACCGTAGGAGTACTCGCCGTTAACGCCAGAGTGCCAGCATCGTTGTCGTTAACCGTGACGGTTGCCGTACTGCTTGTAAATCCATCCACAGACGCCGTTACGATCACGGCGACATTTCCATCCATGGTCGTATTATTAGCTGGTGTGCCAACGAATGTGATCGATTCCTGACCGGCGGGAATGATCACGTTCGCTGGAACTGTCAGACGAAGCGGAGTGTTAGACGAAAGGTTGACAGTCAGTGCTGCTGTATTGTCGGCCGTGTTCCGTCTGACTGTGTAGGTGACGGCCGGAGCGGTCGCACTTTCGGAGATCGCAGTTTGGTTCGCCGTCAACGTCAGGGCGCGCACTTCATTATCGGTGACATTGACGGATACGGTGCCGTTCGTAAATCCGGCCGCCGAAGTCGTGACAACGAC
This sequence comes from Planctomycetota bacterium, assembly GCA_031429275.1. Classification (GTDB taxonomy): domain Bacteria; phylum Planctomycetota; class Planctomycetia; order Planctomycetales; family Planctomycetaceae; genus SXXK01. The sequence continues at coordinate 6,231 of JANOZG010000306.1, read as the reverse complement.
AGTCGCATTGCCATCGGCGGTCGTTGTATCAACGGTCGAACCTGTGAATTCGATGAACTCGGCGTTGGCTGGAATGGTTACGGAAGCAGAAGTCACTGTCAGTCGACCCGGCGTACCGGAAACAATATTGACAGTCAGCGGCAGAGTCCTGTCCACTGAATTGCGAGCGACTCTGTACTTGACCGCGCCAGTGGCTGCGTTTTCCGCAATTGTTGGTGTTGTCGTTGTGACAGTCAGAGCTGAATCGTCATCATTGACTGTCACTGACGCTGTCCCATTAGTGAACCCGGCCGCCGACGCGGTGACAACAACGGATGCGTTGCCATCAGCGGCGGTGTTCGGAACCGGGGATCCTCGAAATGTTACCGATGCCTGACCCGCCGGAATTGTGACGGTGCTGTTTGCAACCGTCAGGCGGCCCGGCGTGCCGGATGATACGTTCACCGTAAGAGCGGGTGCCTGAGCGACATTGACAGTATTCCGCGACAATGTGTATGTCACAGATTCCGCTGCAGCACTCTCTGAAACGCTGCCGGGAGCAGCGGTGATCGACAATTCAGAATCATTATCAGTGACCGTCACAGTTGCTGTGCCTGTCACGAATCCTGTGGCCGCAGCGGTCACGATTGCCTGTACGTTACCGTCAGCAAGCAGATTGTTGTCCGGAGTTCCGATAAACGTAACAGAAGATTGCCCGACAGGAATCGTTACCGTTCCGCTCGCCAACGTTAAACGTGGCGTTCCGGAAGAAACGTTCACCGTCAATGCGGCCGAGGTGTCGGCTGTGTTTCGGGAAACCGTGTAAATCAATGCACCAGCCGCTGCGTTCTCTGCGACCGTTGCACTATTTGAAGTGACCATCAAGGTTGCAGGTTCGTTGTCTGTGACTCTGACTGTGGCTGTTCCATTCGCGAAGCCGGTTGCTGTTGCTGTCACCAGAACATCGGTGCTGCCGTCGACGATCGTATTCTCGATCGCCGCTCCAGGGAACGTGATCGATGCCTGATTTGCGGGAATCACGACCGTATTACCGACCGTCAATCGCCCACTGGTACCGTCGTCCAGAGTGACCGTCAGCGGAGCAGAAAGGTCAGACGTATTGCGCGAGACAGTATACGTCACGGCAGTTGCTCCGGCCCCTTCTGAGACCGTTGTTTGATTCGCAGTCAGCGTCAAAGTTGCAGCGTCGTTGTTCGTGACGGTCACGTTGCGAGTGCCAGTCACAAGGCCGGCAGCACTGGCGGTCAACGTTACCACAGCGTCAGCATCGGACAGGGTATTATCAACGGCAGCGATTGTGGCTGTGGCCGTTGTCTGTCCTGCAAGGATCGTAATGGTCGCTGGAACCGTTGCTTTCGCTGTGTTCGAAGACGCCAGCGTCACAGCGAGATCGGATGTTGTTGGTCCGGTTCGAGTGACGGTCAATGTGGTTGCTGAAGCACCTGCGTTCTCAGCAAACGTCGCCGTCGTCGTTGCGACGGTCAATGTTGGCACTGCCGCGTTCCGCAAAGCATCTGCCACGGCGATCGCCCCAGTCGTTGGAGCCGTGATTCGCGACGCGATGGTCGCCGGCGCAAAGTTTTTCGCTTTCTGGCTGCCTCTGATTACCCCATGAGTTGTCGTGTTGTCCGCGATGCTGGCACCGTCTTTTCCAAGTCCGCCGGCGTAGATCAGCAACTTCGAAAAGCTGCTGCTGTTCAGGACCTGCAGCATGTCATTGCCACGCTGGGTTGCGATGCGTGCCATCTTGTCAACGGTGCTTGAGTCAATGTAAACGACATCGTTGCCAGCTCCTGTGTGTATGCTGAGCTGGCCGTTGAAATGCGAATTCTGCAGCACAACATTGTCATCGCCTTTTCCAGTAGTGATCGACGTTTTTTGATTTACTGTCGTGCCCTTGATCACAACGCTGTCCGCACTGTTCTCACGGCCCGCCATCACATTCAATTGGCTTTGAACCGTCGAATTCGTAATGCTGATTACCATCGCGCCCTGTCCATCGACGCTCAGATTGCCACTGACCGTTGCACCATCAACAACAATCGAACTGGCACCGTCGCCGCCCATTAACGCGAGGTTGCCACTGTATGTGCCAGTTCGAGCCCTCAGCGAGTCCGCGCCGCCCTGGCCCGCGATTGAAACATTGCCACCAAAAGTGATTCCCGGGCCAACCGTTGCGATATCGTCACCAGCTCCAAGTGAAGCTGTCAAACTGCCCGCGAAGGTCGTTGATCCAGTCGCCAAAGTAAATGCTGTTGTTCCCTGATTGATGGTCGTGCCATTCAACCCGCGAACCACGATTGAGCCGTTGTCCACAATAATCTCAAGCTCGTTATTTCCTGCATCTCCAGTGATCTGTGCATTTGCCCCAGACAGCGACACTTGCACATTCCCCGTGAGTAAGGTTCGCGCTTCCAGCTGTTCAGACAAGTCATGCGGGCGGGCCAAACGGCGGCGGGCATTTGACTTACCGAGATTTGTCAGTGACTTCAGGAAATTTTGGATCAGCATTTCTTTGCCCTAAATTGTTTAGCAGGCCTGTTGGGAAAAAGTGCGGCGGCAGGAACCGACGACCCAGCTTGTCTATTCTAACACAGTATGCACGCCAGGAAACCAAAGAGGTGGCTTCTTGGAATGACTTTTCATAGTTCGTTGACTGCGAATTCGGGACAATCGCAACTTGCCCTGAACGGTGGCAGATAATTGCTTTTTTTGCTGTAAATTTCTTGGAATTTGGCTCAAGAAGCTGCCCAGCACAAACCGACACGCACCGGGTACGTTTCCTGTCCAAACGTTACTGAGTACGCGACCACGTTCCCACCAATCTGCCTTCGCTCGACGAAGTCAACCGACCTCCTGAATAGCATCAAGCTGAATGCGCATGGAGACGCCCCTGCGTCTGGCATCTATCAAACTTCGAATGGGACAAAGTCCCCGCCGATAGCCACAAAATCCGACTGAATTGCCCAGATTTCCCGGAATCGCAGGTGTTACACCATCTGCCACGAGAACAATGGCACAAAAGAATTGAGCCTGAGGCGCTAGCCGATTTTTGTCGGTGGAATCGGCTAGCGCCTCAGGCTCAAATATCAATCAGTGCTTTCCATTCCGCTACTAGCTGCCGCAGCGATCGCTGGCTGAGCGAATTGAAGTCCGGGTCTGGCGGTTGGTAGAATTCGTCAGCGTAGATCGTCGTGTATCGAATTCGCCAGGCCCAGTTTGGTCTTTCCATGAGACGGAGTACTTCCATGCAGACAGTGTTTCAAGCTCAGTCAATAAAGATCTCCGCGTTCGTCGTCCTTTGGATCATGGCGAGTTGTGCGATTCTCAACGCAGGTCCCGTCGGAATCGGCTGGACTCCGCATGGTGCAGAAACAACCGCCGGATATGTTGCTCCCGATGGTCATCTGATTCTGTTCGATGGTGGAGTGACTGGATGGACCTTGCGACCCGGCGCGTTTCCGCATGCGCTGGTTCCGGGCGGTCCGATCGTGTTGCTGCCGGAATCTGTCGGCGATGTGTGGCCGACTGTGGTGACTGTTTCGCCTGCGAATAAGTTGCTTCGAATCGTCAATGGTGGGCCCGCTCAGATTCTGCTGCCATCTCAAAGTTTTCCCGTTGGATCAGTTCTTGAGCTTGTACAAAACGGCCCGCACAGGCTTGTCATTGGAGTCTCAGGAACGGGCGAACTATGGAGTGTTGACCCGACGACGAACATCGGTCATCAAATCAACAGTCCGATGGAGACATTTCCGTTCGGATCATCCGTCTCGGCAGTCGCTGCTGGTGGCCTGTATCACGTTTTTGCTGTCGATCATTTCGGAACGATGCACTACTACTTTGGAGGCGGTGGAGTGTGGTCTTCGGTAGCGATTGCCGGTGGATTGATGCCGGGAACACCTGTGGCGGCGGACGTCTTTCCGATCGGATTACCACCCGGTCAGAAGCTGAATGTCACGGCGATTGATCCGGCCGGAAATCTTGTGATGTGGAGCAAGCCTGCCGGATTGCCATGGTTACCTCCAGTCGTGATCGCGACAGGCCAATCGCCGGGTGCTCCACTGGAACTTGGTGCGTCTGCATTTGGCCCGATGGTTTCTACGATTTGTGCCGGTGGTAACTGGAATGTATGGATTCACGATGCCGTCGCTGGCTGGGGCAATCATTCGATGGGGCCTGGATTCTTTGTCGGTGCTCCCGTCGTGTTTGCTCCAGCCGTCGGTACTTTCTTCACGATCGATCCTCTCGGGCGACTGGTCTGTGCAAACTGGAGCGGCGGTGCATGGTCAACGGGCTATGCCATACCATCACTGACACATACACCGAAACTGATCCGGCGTGAATTCGTCCCGAATCCAGCTTTGCCGCCAGCAAATGTCACTCTAATCAACTCAGGCACAGACCCGCTGGTTGTGCAAATTGTTGATCTGTTCGATCCGCGTCAGCCTCCTGAGGAAACGATTCCAGCGGGTAGCAATTTGCAGATCTCATTGGCGCGGGAATCCGGCGGGACGCTCGAGGAAACGTTTCTCGCCCCTGGACCGGGAGGAATCCTGCTGGAGCAAACAGCAAGTCATCCGATTCCTCCGGAGCAGCGATTCACACTGACGATGTGGTCGGATAAAGAAACATACAAGGTTCTGCCCTTCAAAGATGCTCCGAAGGGCGCACCGAAGTCGGTAACGGAAGGCTTTAGTCGCCGCTCTCAGGTGAGCCTGGGAGTGCTTCCGATCGCACCGGGAGAACTGCTCCGAGATGGAGAGCAGTTTGATCTGATCCAAATTGCGAAGCGTTTGAAGAACCCCGGCGCGGTCGTGCATTTTCCGAAACCTGTCAGCCAGCCTTAGTGCTTGTGGCCGTCGTCGTGAGCATGGTCAACTTCATGATTGTGAACAATCTTGCCAGAGAACGATTTGCCTCCGACAGTAACAGCAAGCCTGGAGGTAGCGTCGTGACTATCGAGATCTGATGACAGTTCTTCGTCCTTCAATGTAAAGCGTGACGACTTGCCTTCCGGGTCTGAGGCATCGCGATCTGCGGGCAGCTTGAACTGCTCTGCTTTGCCATCATGGGCAATATTGATTGTCAATTCAGTGGCATCAATCGGCACCGCCAGTTTTGCCGCGCTGTCAAGGATGTAGACGGAGACCCTGCCGCCTTCGCCGTGGACAACTTCTGCGTGATACTCCTCGTTGCCAAGTTCTACCAGATCACCGTGGTGTGGACCTTCGCTGGGATGAGCGTGTGCCGCCTGTGCTGCTGTTTCCGGCGGTCCTTCGGTCATGCCCGTTGAGCCACCAGAGTTTGACGCTGTACCTGCATCGGGTTCCGCGCAACCAGCCATCGCCAGTACGACAACCCCCGCCAATGGCAGGCATACACTGCGAAATGAACTTAACTTTTTCTGAAATCGAATCATTAGAGATCTCTTTGTAAAAACTATTGCTTCGCAGGACGGGACTCCCCGGTCCTGACTCTTATTCCAAAACATCTTCATGAGGTTCAACCAGCGCAACTGCGTCCCTTGCTTCGTTCACGACTCGCTGAGCTTCTTTCAAACCGAACAGCCAGAACAATGCGGGATGGACGAAGAAGTCAAGAAGTGTCGAACTTATGACACCACCCAGTATCACAGTCGCGACAGGGTACAGAATTTCTTTGCCCGGTTCGCCTGCTGCCAGAACCAGCGGCACCAATCCGATGCCTGCTGTCAAAGCTGTCATCAGGACGGGTGCCAGGCGTTCCTGGCCAGCTCGAATGATCATGGCATGAGTCCATGTCTCGCCTTCGTATTTCACCAGATGCAGGTAATGATTGAGCAACAGAATGCCGTTGCGAGATGCAATCCCCGCCAGCGAAATGAAACCAACCATCGCGGCGATCGTCAGCGTCTGACCTGTAATCACGAGCGCAGCCACGCTTCCTATAAATGCCATCGGCAACGCGGCCATCACCTGCAGACTGAGATTGACGGAACGGAACATGACAAACAGCGTCATGAAGACGCCAACCAATGCAACAATGAACAATAAACCAAGAATCCGGCTGGCCTCTTTCTGGCTCTGAAACTGTCCGCCATATTCCACAAAATAGCCGGGCGGCAACGTCGCAGCAATCGGAGCGAGTTTCTTCTGGATATCTGTCACAACGTCCACAACGCCGCGTTCGCTGACATTGCATTGAAGCACGATACGACGACGCACGTTTTCTCGATTGATGGTGTTCGGACCA
>JANOZG010000305.1:0-1704 GCA_031429275.1 Planctomycetota bacterium | reverse complement strand
GCGAGTACCTGCATCGGGCATCCTTTGAACTTGGCCGAACGCTTGCTGCGTACGAGGTTCAGACGGCATTGAGCATTGTTGACTGGTTCATCAAACAGGACAGCGCAAAGCCCGTAAGCATATTTGGATACGGCGAAGGTGGGATGCTGGCTCTGTTCGCGGGTGGATTGGACACGCGAATTCGTACGACATGCATAAGTGGATATTTTGGACCTCGGGAGGGAAGCTGGAAGGAACCAATCGATAGAAATTTTTCTGGTTTACTCAGGGACTTCGGCGCGCAGGAACTGGCAATGCTGGTCGCCCCTCGCGGACTGATAGTGATGCACGAAATTGCTCCGGAACTAGTGCTTGAGGGAAATGGAGGAGCGCCAGCAGAGTTGCATACGGCAGAGACAGAAAGCCTTCGCGACGAATTTGAACATGCAACGCGGCGGACAATGCCCATTAAGGACTGGGCGTTTCTAAAGACGAAGACATGTGCGTTCAACAGCATGTGGGCATTTCCGTTTGTGCCTCCACTGAAGCGAAAAGATGGCAGCAGGGTTGAGTTTGAAACCCTCTCGGAGATCTCTGGCGATGCCGATGCCTCAACGAGTCGCGAAACCCGCCTCCTCAAGCAAATCGACCGCCACAATCAAGCACTGCTGCGGGAGGCACATTTCGTTCGGCAGCAGTTTATGTCGAAGCTCGACATGAGTTCCGTTGAAGCCTACGAGAAATCATCTGAGCCTTATCGCGAGATTTTCCGCAAAGACGTGATTGGCGAGTTTGAACAGCCGCTGCTGCCGTTCAATGCTCGGTCTCGTAAGTCATGGGACACCGAAAAATGGACCGGCCACGAAGTCGTGCTGGATGTGTTCCCGGATGTGTTTGCCTATGGAGTTCTGTTGCTGCCGAAGGATCTGAAGCCCGGTGAAAAGCGGCCTGTGGTTGTCTGTCAGCACGGGCTGGAAGGTCGTCCGACGGACATCTTTCAAGGCGACCATCCAGCCTATCATGATTTCGCTGCGAAGCTGTGCGAACGAGGATTCATCACGTTCTCGCCGCAGAATCCGTACATCTTCACGGATCGTTTTCGTACGCTGCAGCGAAAGGCTCAGCCTATGGGAAAATCTCTGTTCTCCATCATCGTGCCGCAACATCAGCAGATTGTAAACTGGCTGAAGACGCAACCGAACGTCGATGGTGATCGCATTGCCTTCTACGGCCTGAGCTACGGCGGAAAGTCGGCCATGCGCATCCCGGCTCTCGTGACGGACTATTGCCTTTCCATCTGCTCAGCCGACTTCAACGAGTGGGTGCTGAAGAACGCGAGTACTCGCGAGAACTTCAGTTACATTTGGACGGGCGAGTATGAAATCTTTGAATGGGATCTCGGCAGCACGTTCAACTACGCGGAGATGGCGGCCCTGATTTGTCCTCGTCCGTTCATGGTGGAACGCGGTCACTTCGACGGTGTCGGTGAAGACCACTGGGTCGGCTACGAATACGGGAAAGTTCGTCACCTGTACGCGGCACAACTGAAGATCGGCGACAAGACAGAGATCGAATGGTTCGTCGGGCCTCACACAATCAACGGCCAGGGCACTTATAAATTTCTCCACAACCACCTGAGCTGGCCGAATCCAATACAAAACTGAATCGCCGCGACAGAATAGATTCCGTAGGACGGGTCTCCAGACCCGTCCTGACGTTTTCATC
>JANOZG010000304.1:0-11074 GCA_031429275.1 Planctomycetota bacterium | reverse complement strand
GAGGCTTTCGACCGCACAAACCCGCGTTTGGGGGGTCCTGAAACGGCCGAGCACACCGCACCTACCATTGTACTCCGACGTTGCTTCTTTCGATCGGCCTTACACGCATTTCGGATGCTGGCTCCTCGTCAGGTTTTTGTTTAAACAAGATACCATCCGGCACGTTGTTAAGGCCGAGCTGTTTTCCAGTCATATGATTGTTCTTCCATGTGATTCCCGCCAGTTCGCATCCAGCCTCAATCAGGCTTGATTTCGGACAAACACATCGATTTCCGTCGAACACTGTTTCAGATGGTGCCAACGTGGCCTTTTTGTCGTCGCTGAGACCAATCAGGATTGGATGCTGACAGTCGATGATCTGTCTGAATTGCAGAATTCGACCGATGGCAACTCAAATGTAGATTCACCCTGACGTTTAATGTTCGCGATCGCGACCCTCCACCGGTTTCAGGGCTGTCCTCGTTTCCGCCTCATCTCAAATTGCTCAGCATCAACCTTCACGTTTCGCAGTACGGCTCACACCTTCAGCGAATGTTTGCGCGAACGAAATATTGGCAACCGTTGTGACAGATTTCGGATGTTCACTGCAATTCAGCTCCCACCCGTGCGAGCGAGTCCGGCATCAGAGAGATCAATGTGCCTTGCCCGGAACTACGGATCTTTTTTGCACTATCCTGTATCTCCATGCAATTCAAGACTCAAAACTGGCTCATCGCTTCTCGTCACTTCGAAACCGACAGGATCAACCATCTTACGAGCCGTTCTGCTATATCGAGTGAGCCGTGGCTGCAACCCAGGCTTGGGAGGCCGCACAGCTCGAAGTTGGATTGTTACGAACGCTGGAAGAGAATCCGTAAGCCAACTGTGTTGCACAGTGTTGAGAAAGAACAAACAATACAGAGTCTATTCGCTTGAAGTCTTCAGGCTTGCTAATCTGGAACTTACAGCGGTTGAAGACATCGAGCAACGTTTCATGTTGACCAGAAGATTCAGACGGTTCGGTCACAATGATCAAGCGGAGTTGCGGCGCCGCAAGTGCGTAAGAAAGCGTGGCCTTCACGAATGCTGCTAATTGGCTTTTCTCCCCCGGATATAGCATTCAATGAAACGTCTCCAAATGCGATTTTGCCTGTTAACGTCATTCGTATTCGCCGCATCAGTATCTACGCTGCTCCACGCAGAGGAACTCAGAATCCCGGCGTTCACTGCGTATATGTTGCCCAATCCAGAGGCCGCTCGTATTTCAGAAGCTCATGGCGTCACGAAGTGGATTGATGCGAGTCAAACGATAAACTGGTACGGCAAGTTCAAAGCGATGGGCGAATTGACCGCCAAAGTGGAATTACAGTTGCCTGCAGGAGTCACTTCTAAACTGCAACTGACGGTTGATGGAAAATCACAACCAGCATCAGTGACTGGCAAAGGCGATGATCAACCTGTGACTGCAGAATTCGGTAAGTTAGAGATCAGGCAGGCGGGCTATCAGCGAATTCAGCTTGAATCACTTAACGACAAAGGCAAGCCTTTCGGAGATATCAGGACTCTGGTCATCGAGGGGCCGGCAACCGCAGGTGTTCACTTCAACATGAAAGAACGCCGAAATGCGGCATCTGTGCATCTGGCCTATCCGGTGCCGTCAGATTCAGAGGTGGAAGCATTCTACTGCGAGGTGACGGCAGTCGAAGATCCGACGACAACGTTTTACATGGCATGCGGCTGGCATCGAGGCTACTTCGGAATGCAGGTCAACAGTCCTACCGAACGACGCATCATCTTTAGCGTCTGGGACAGCGGCAACGAAGGCATCGATCGAAAAAACGTTGCCGATGAAAATCGCGTCCAACTGAATGGCAAAGGCGAAGGCGTTTATTCAGGTGATTTTGGCAATGAAGGCACCGGAGGTCACAGTCATCTGAAGTATCTTTGGAAGACTGGCGAAAAGCAGCGATTCGTCGTCACTGCAAATCCGACGGACAAGACGCATACCGATTTTTCGGGCTTTTGGTTTCATCCGGAACACAAACGGTGGATGCTGATTTCATCCTGGCGTGCTCCAAAAGAAGGCGGACGATTGAAAGGATTGCACAGTTTCAGCGAAAACTTTGGAGGACACAATGGTCACTTATTGCGTAAAGCAGGCTACGGCAATCAATGGGTGCGAACTCCGGGTGAAGACTGGAAAGAACTCACCACTGCAAAATTCAGCCATGATCCAACGGGTAAGACGGATCGTCAGGATCGATTCATGGGGGTGGAGAATGGGGAGTTCTTCCTGAGTCACGGCGGTTTTGTGGATGGATACACGGAATTCGGAACCCCGTTTGAACGTCCTGCCTCCAAGACCCCTCCTGATGTTTCCGAATTGCCAAAGGTTTCGCCGGAGTAGGCAAGCTTCGACGGTTTGCCCTGTGAATTGGCATATTTCTCGAATTTCCAGCATAACGATTCTGAACACCGAGCATTGTTGATGTAGATTCAATAACCTGATGAAGTCTCGATGTCATCATGGGGCAGACGAGTGTTGAAATGTGAGCGGCGGTTTGAGAACTACGGGTAGTGAAATTCGCCACGATTTCTGAAGTGCTGGGAATTCTGGCGAATTTCATTACGATGACGACGTGTATTGGTAGATTTCTATCTGCCGTTCGCAAAAAGTGATTATTTAACCGGGCGGTAAGCGATGGTGGATTCGCAAACGACTGTACTCGTCGCGGAAGACAGCAAGACTCAGGCTGTGCTGATTCGTTCGCTACTGGAAAAGGCGGGATTCAATACCGTCACAGCAATAAATGGCCGCGAAGCATTGGAAATGATCAGGAACATGCCCCCCGATGTGGTAATCACTGATCTCAACATGCCGGAAATGAATGGACTGGAACTGGTTGAAGCTGTTCATGCTGATTTTCCGAGCATTCCAGTGATTTTGGCGACAGGCGTTGGGAGCGAGGAAATTGCTGCCGAAGCTCTCCGCAAAGGTGCGGCAAGCTATGTTCCGAAGCGAAATCTCAAGGACCTGATTCCAACGCTCCAGAGAGTCCTGGCAGTTGCCCATGCAGACCGTGCGAGTGCGCAGTTGTCGGCGTGTGCGACATTCAGCGAAGTGCAGTTCAATCTGCCAAGTGATGGGACACTCGCGGCTCCCTTGGTGGCTCAGATTAAACGCATGGTGGAACGTTTCAAATTGCGCGACGGCAGCGGTGCCATGCGAGTAGCGATGGCATTGGACGAAGCTCTGCAGAATGCCATGATTCATGGCAACCTGGAAGTTTCTTCAAAGCTTCGAGAGGGCGATGATACAAACGCATATTACGCGCTCGCAAGTGAGCGCAGACAGCAGCTTCCTTACAAAGACCGTCAAGTCTTTGTAAGGGCAGTGGTGACGCGAGAAAGGGCAGAAATCACAATTCGTGACGAGGGGCAGGGCTTTAACCCTGCCACCATCCCCGATCCAACTGACCCTGCGTACCTCGATCGCCCGTGTGGCCGAGGTCTGTGGTTGATTCATGCATTTATCGACGAAGTGCGTCACAACGCGACAGGCAATGAGATCACGATGATTCTTCGCCGTGATTCAGAAAAAAATAAAATCTGATTGCGTATTTCCTCTCGTGTCCAGCCTCAATTAGGGCCAGTCCGCCGCCGTCTAAATCGATGGCTGGCCTACTCGCGTTGATAGACAAGTTGTCCGCCGAGCCATGTTTGATCCACCAGAATATCTTTGACATCGTCCACCGGGCAGTTCAGCAGATCCGTTTTCAGGACGATCATGTCAGCCAGCTTGCCGGGTTCCAGTGAGCCCTTCTGTTTTTCTTCAAATGTCAAAAACGCATTATTGATGGTGTAGAAGCGAATCGCGTCTTCTCGCGAAACGATTTGCTCCGGATGCAGCGGCTCATCAGCCCAGCGAGGTTGTCGCGTGAGCATCGTCCAGATGCCAAGGAACGGATTGTAAGGATTCACGGAACGCAGACTTCCGATTTTCTGCATGTGATCAGAACCGCCGCCGACTTTCACGCCTTGTTCAAACAAAGTTCTGTAAGGCTGAAACCACTTTGTCCGTTCTTCACCGAATTGGTGTAACAATGTTCGACCATCCAGACGCAGCCAGATCGGCTGAATATCGGCGACAATTTCAAGCTGCCGCATCTGGTCGATAGATTCTTGACTCATGAAGTTGCAATGCGTAATGCAGGGACGCTTCCCGGCAATCGATGAGACTTCATTCACCCGCACATAGGCATCAATGAGAGCCTGAACTGCTCCGTCGCCGACAGCATGTGCGGTAATCTGCAGGTCGTTTTCGAGGCATAGCTTCGAGATTTCATACAGCCGATCGGGTTCGATATTCAAAACGCCACGGTACTCCGGGTCAGAAATCGAGTACACAGAACTGACGCCCCATGGCTTCTGCATCCATGCACTGCCGGTGAGCATGCCGCCGTCGAGGAATACTTTCACGCCACGCAGCCACAGTTGATTGTCGTATGTATGAGCGGGATGGTTTGCGGCCTGCAGTATCTGTTCGGAGACTTTTTCCCATTCTCCCGCTGGATTCACGCCCCAGCAAAGAAATGTCCGGCAAGTCAATGCCCTGGCCTGCTTCAGGGCGTCGAAGAGTTTTACATCCGATTCCCCTGCGCTCCGCTGCACAATGCTTGTGATGCCGACAGAATTGTAGTCGGCCAGTAGCTTCTGCAGTTGTGCTTTGCTCTCATCGAAGGAAGGCTGAAGTTCTGCAGACTTCGGCTTCACAAATCGACCCGCACCTCGAATGATTCCGTTGGGTTCTCCGGTTTCAGGGTCCGTTTCGATTCTGCCTGGTTGGCAATCGGTGATTTTGAAGTCTTTATCAATTCCGCTCAGCTTAAGCGCAAGCGAATTCAGTGCTGCATCGGGGCCAGTGCGAAAATAGACAGGGTGTTTTGGTGCAACTTGATCCAGTTCATAGCGAGTTGGAAAACGCTGATCTCGAAGTCGCGTGATGAAGACCTGATTAAGCACAATCCACTCACCTTCTTTGACAACCTGAGTTCGTTGCTGGATGTACTTTAGAACGTCGTCAATTGTCTGTAGTTCTGGAATCCGGTGATCGAATTCATAGACGGCAGCACCTGTGGCATGAACGTGCGAATCAATCAGACCTGGCAGAACCATACGACCATTCAATGGCACCAGTTGTGTCTTCGGACCTGCAAGTTTCAACACGTCATGGTCGGTGCCTGTCGCCATGATTCTATCGCCTCGAATCGCAATGGCATCGACGATATTGAATTTGTCATCGACAGTTACAACCCTTCCCCCGTGCAGTATCAAGCCTGGTGCCCCGTCTAAGACGACCTCATCGAATGCAAATCCACATGAGGCCAGCATGTTCAGAATAACGATAAAGCGAAGCATGACGTACTTTCTACGTTCCTGGCGTTGTGGATTGGATCACTGGCAGTCATTCGTGCGCTGTCAAATCCTACAGCTCCAGGCTCGCGAATGAAACTGGAGAGCAAGCACTCCTGATCTGCCGACCGTCAATCACATTCCGGGCGTCAAACAATTGCCGGTCTGCAATCTGTATGACGGGCTTCCAAATCGATATTCTTCAGACGGACAGGAAGCCAGCGATCGGCGACCCTGGTCGAGCCTGCAGTTCTTATCGCAGGATTGTTTCACGTTCCTATGCGTCACATCCTGAACATCTTCACTCAAACCCGTGAAGAGCACGATCGGACATCCAACACAGGGAACCGGAGTCGATTTTTCCAAGGAATCGCAGCAGACTGTCTGGCGCCATTCATAATTACCCTACTCCCCCAACGAGCAATCAAACAATGCGTCAACTCGACATCGGGCAATTGCGTTTCGTTGAAAACGATGGCCGCAAATAGGTCAACAGGGATCCCTCCTATGAATCCGACTCAATGTCAACACTGTCTGCACCGTCCAATCGCAGGTCCGCACGATCTGAGGCATGGCGTCGACACGATGCCACATCCTGACAATCGGCGGTGTTCAGGCTTCACGCTTATCGAGTTGCTCGTTGTTGTTTCCATCATAGCCATTCTTGTAGCGCTGCTGCTGCCGGCTGTCCAGCAAGCCCGCGAAGCCGCGCGACGAACACAATGTCGCAACAATCTGAAGGAAATGGGACTCGCTCTTGCCAACTACCATGATGTCCATAGTGTCCATCCCCCTGCGTTAATCAACTCTGGACGATATGAAGACGCGCCGTTTTACAGTCATGGAAATCGAGTTCTAAACACTACTGGCTGGACGCTTCTGCTGCCGTATCTTGAACAGGCGAATGCGTGGCAGAAATACGACTTCAATCAATGTTCATCAGGATCATCACCGTTGCTGATGCCAGTGGCTGGCAATGACACTGCGAATCTGAGCGTTACTCAGATGAAGCTGCCAGTTCTGGGATGTCCATCAGACTCCAGTGCTGGCGAGCAATCAACACATTTTCCCGGTTCAGACGACATCTATTCGCGCAACGGCGCGCGGCGTACCAGCTATTTGTTTGCCACTGGACGCTTCACAGACTGGGATGCCACATGGCGTGAAACTTCGTATGACATACGGCGTGGGATGTTCGGGAACAACGGAGCTGCAAGCATGGCAGATCTGCTTGATGGATCATCCAAGACAATTGCCATTGGTGAATCTCACGGAGGCACAAGCAGGAAGATAAGCGTTAATTTTGGACCATGGGGCCTGACGGGAACACACACTTGCTGTCATGGTCGCGTATTCAGTGACAGTGATGAATCTGTTCCCCAACACATTTCTTTGACACTCGCTGGGCACTGAACTCTGCGTGGGACCAAACAGGACGCAGCTATGCATGGGTTTTCAACAACAGTCACGCGGGCGGCGGACATTTTCTGCAGGGCGACGGTTCCGTTCGCTTCCTGAGCGACACAATGGACCACCGCGTCTATTGTCTGTTGAACTACATCCAGGATGGACAGGTCATCGGTGACTATTAATGAACGATGGCCCGCTCAACAAGTAGGGTATCAACCATGATTGTGACGATTAACCCGTGGCCGAAAGGCGTCGCCGTAGCTCGTTGCACACAACCTGGCCTGTCGGCCACGGGTTAAACGATTCAAATTCATTAACGGCATTGCATCCCACCCCGAAACTTCAAATGCTGCAACATCGCCCTCGACGTGTCTAAGCACGATCTTGCAAGAGTACAACATTCGTCAGATACTTTAAGTCAATGTCAACACGAAATCTCTCACTCCTCGCCGCTGCATTCATCGTTTTCGTCATGGCGCTTGGAATTCAGATACGTCAACCAAAACTCGTCAGAGGCACCGTTTTTCTGGATGGACAGCCGCTGACTCAAGCGGACGTGTTTCTCGTTGGCAACGAGACGTCAAACAATGGGACTCGCAGCTTCGCCCGCACGGATACTTCAGGCCGCTTTGTAGTCACAAAGCCGCTTCCACCGGGAGAATACAAAGTCGTGGTGCGCCGCTTGATTGGGGATTCGGTGGAGTCACTCCTGACACTCACAGGCGACGAATCGGTCATAGATCCAACTCAGGAAGAAGCCAGAACGAGCGCACTCCGCGACAGAAATCGCTACGAACACGAGACCGCATCAGTCCTGACGCCACTGCAACAGTTGCCGGAAATGTACAGTTCTCCGGACGACACTGTCATCCGTATACGCGTGCCTCAGGCGGATTTGAGTGACGCAGATATTGACTTGTCCCTTGCTGACTCAAACCGCCTCGCCATAAATTAAACCGCGACCGTGGCAACACGATAGACACTTCGATTGTTTGACAGTTCCTTCAACAACCTCGTCTATGACGATTCTCTGCCTTCGGCAGGCCACAGAACACTCGGCGGATCAACAAACAAAACCGCATCAATGTTGGGCCGCGGCTTTCGCAAGATCTTCGTCGCTGCCGGCAACGAGCAACGTGTCGGAATCACGCAGCCGTGCGTCAGGGTTGTTGGATGCGGCCATCTTGTCGGTCAAAATATCGTGGATGGCCACGACGGTAATGCCGAATCGCTGTCGAAGTTCCAGTTCTCGCAGCGTCTTGCCGGTCCATGAGTCGGGAACTCCCATTTCCTGAATACTGAAGCCGGCACCAAGATTCACATAATTGAGCAACCCGGCTCCTGAAATACGTTTGCCCAGGCTGAGTGCCGATTCGCGTTCCGGGAAAATGGTCTCCGTGACTTTCATACGTTCCATCACACGAGCATGGTCACGGGAAATCACTTTCACGTAGACGTCACGGATTCCAAGATCATGTACGGCCATTGTCGTCAGAATGCTCGCGGTAATGTCATCGCCTGTGCTGATCACCGCTGCATCGGCTCCCTTTGCGCCAATCTTTTCGAGTGTCTGCAGATTTTTGGCGTCGCCTACCGCTGCACGAGTTACGTATTGCGCAACGCGATCGACGGCGTCTTCGTTGGTATCAATCGCAATCACATCATGTCGCTGAGCGAACAATGATTCGGCCACGCTTGATCCAAAATTTCCAAGACCCACAACCAGAAATCGTCTCATAACTTATCTCTTTGAAATGCCATTACCCAACGACAACATCTTCGTATGCATAACGAAATTTCGCGGCCTTTGAACGAGGCACGGTCAATGTTGCAGCCAGAGTTAATAAACCGACTCTGCCAAGAAACATCATCAAAATAATCAAACAACGCCCCGCAACAGTCAATTTTCCTGTTAGTCCCATGGAGAGCCCGACAGTATTCACGGCGCTGCTGACTTCAAACATGTGTTCCGTCAATCCTCGATTCGTGGGTTGTTCCGTTGCAGAAAGCAGAAAAACGCTGGCAATTGAAAAACCTATTGCAATCACGAAGAGACCAACGGCTCTGGATGTTGTTTCTTCAGGCACGGAACGGCCGTTGCAATTCGTCGCTTCTGAACCTCGAAGTCTGGACCACGCCAGCAGCCCCATTAAAGCGATCGTCGTGGTTTTTACTCCGCCAGCAGTAGAACCTGGGGAGCCTCCAACCGTCATGAGCATAATGGTCAGCAGATTTGCACTGTCAGTCGCTTTGCCATAATCGATGGAATTGAATCCAGCTGTGCGTGGCGTCACGCTCATGAGAATCGAATTGGTAATTTTGTCGCCAACAGACAAACCCGCAAAGCAATTGTTCCACTCAAACATGGCAAATAAAGGTGTTGCCGCCACTGTGAGCAGTAGAGTCACAAAAATCACAAGCCGACTTTGCAACGAAATCCGAAAGGCATTCCTTTTCTTCCACGAAACAAACCAGTACCAGATTTCCGTATGCGTCAGGAATCCAAGTCCGCCCGCCAGAATCAAGAGTGTGATCACCATCAAAATGCCGGGACTCCGCTGGAAACTCATTAGAGAATCAGAGAACGTGGAAAACCCAGCATTACAGAATGCACTGACAGAATGAAAAATGGCAGGCCATGCCGCCCCTTTCCAACCGAACTTAGGAACCCACAAAGCGTACAACGCCAATGCGCCGATGGCTTCAAACAGAAACGTAAAGCGTACGATATCACGTGTAATATTTCGGCCTGCAAGATGCATCGCGGATTCGGGTGTTACGATCGAGCTGGCTTCGGTACGCAAAGATAATCGTTGCCCCAAGGCCATGATGATAAGACTCGCGAATGTCAGAATCCCTAACCCGCCAAGTTGAATCAGTAACAGGATAAATCCTTGTCCCAACGGTGTGAAAAACACGGCCGTGTCTTCGACAATGAGTCCCGTTACACAAACCGCACTGGTGGATGTGAACAAGGCGTCCAGCCAGCTCATAGGTTCTCCGGCATAGATTCCGGGAATCAGCTGCATTCCTGTCGTGCCGAGGACAATCAAAAGAGCGAACGAGCCTACAAACAGCTGTGGCGGGGTTATACGTTGCCAGATCGGGAGACGTTGTCCCAGTGCAATATCCCAGCGATGTGTTCGTCCAAATCTTCTGATTTTCAACCTTCACCACCGTTTAGCGAGCCATCTTCGGCAACAAGCAGCAGAGTAGTCGTCTTAACCACCGTGATCATAGCAATTGATGAGCGGCTGGAAAATGATCACACAACTGAGAGCATTTTGTGGTTGCAGCGGCCGAATTCGACGCAACATTTTTCAAAAAGTTTGCTATTCTCCGCCGCTTGGAGATCGTGGCGAATAGAATTCCGGACTCAAAATACACAAATATCCCCAACAAAGCGGCGGAAGACTGCGTAGAACACGCAGGAGAAGCCCGAAAATGTGGACAATGTCCGAATCGGACGCAGAAGACCAATCACTTGATTCCGAGGACTCGCCGGAAAATGGCGGTGCCCCTTCGGAGAGCGAAGTGCGCCTTGTCCATGCGGCCAGAAACGGTGATAACGACGCGTTTGGAGAGCTTGTTCAGCGTTACGAGCGCCGGGTGCTGAAGGTAATCCGGAGATTCATTCCGGACCTCGAAATCGCGACTGATTTGGTTCAGGAATCGTTTCTGCGAGCTTTCGAGCGCATGGATCAGTTTGATCCATCGCGTCGATTTGGGCCATGGCTGTTTCGGCTGGCAGTCAATTTGACTTACGACCATTTGAGAAAAGTTCGTCGGCGCGGTCGATGGGCTTTGTTTACCGACGCGGGTGAAGATAGAGCTCCGGATCCAGCGGTTGTTGATCCTCGCAAGAACATGGATTTGTCGCAGGAAGTTCAAGTTGTTCTGGCCGAGATCCCCGAAGCATACAGGACAGTTTTAATTCTGCGGGATCTGGAAGGATTCTGCACTTCAGATGTTGCGGCAGTGACCGAGCGAAGTGAGGCAACTATTCGCTGGCGTCTTGCCGAAGCAAGAAAGATGTTTCGCGAAGCTTGGGAACGTCGAGAACGCCGAGCTGAGAAAACCAAGTTATCACAGGGTGACGCATGAAAGAGACTACTATGAATTCTTCAATGCGGTTGAATTGTTCCGATGCAAAGCATTTGATTCATCTGGATGTCGGTGATGATCTGCGTTGTGAAGAGGAGCAGCAGCTGGCCGTGCACATGGGTCAATGCGGCGAATGTCGGTCTTATCATGCGTCAATGTCTCATGCGAT
>JANOZG010000303.1:0-1909 GCA_031429275.1 Planctomycetota bacterium | reverse complement strand
CCATGCCCCAGATCGTCTTGCAACAAAGCTCACCGATGTAAAACTTCAGATCGGGAGTCTTGAGATCGCGTCGCCAGCTTGCCAGAAAGCGTTTCAGATTCTTGCCGTAGTTCGGTTTGAAGTCTTTGTCGAACATGTCATTTTCGCCTTGATGCCACATGAAGCCTTCCAGTCGGTATGCGACATTCCTGCGGTCCAGTTCGGCCAGCGAAGACTGAACCAGTTTCAATGCTTCGGGATACAACTTGAAGCCACTGGGGTCATCAGGATTCCAGTCTCCTCCCAAATGCGTGCCACCGGCAGCACATTTAATGATGGCAATTGGGGCATTGATCGTTTGAGTGACTTTTCTGGCGAAACTGAGTTCCGGCCCGACGATATCGCTGACAGGCTGCAGGGATACCCAACCGTTGGACGTTAATTTGTTTTCGCGTCCGATGTTGTATGAGAACAGAACCTCGTCCTGAGGCTTATCGAGGCCAACAAAAGGCGGGAAGCGGCTGATGTCCTTCACTCTGGAATCGGAACCAACCATATTGGACTGACCCGCGAAAATAAAGACACGAACGGTCTTTAGGTCCGCATTGTTTTCTTCGGCCCACGCTTCTGCAGCACAGAATGACGCAAGGTGAACGAACAATATCGCCCAGACGAACACGAACCTAAGAACAAAAAGCATCGCATTCGCACGAGTGACGTTGTTTTTCATCATGACTTTCCAACTGGCATCGGGGTTACGCTTATCTCAGGGCGCACGAAATATCGAACACAGAACAAGAAACGCAATGCATAACCAAGGCGCAGCATCAAAGAATTTTCACCGAGACACTCTCGATAGAATTCTTTGGCGAACGCCGGTGAGCTTACCAGATGTGCCACGCTTCACGCCACTGACTTCAAAGGAAGGAGTTTGTCTTCAGGCCATGCGTTTAATATCGCCAGCCAGCCTGAAGCACGAGTCCATCACTGAGATTGAATCTCGTGTCATTGGACCTGTATTCGACATAACGATTGAACGCATATCCACACTCGGCGAACCAGCCTCCTCCGCCATCGACGATGTGGTCCAGCCCCAGAAGCAATCGAAGATCGCCCAGAGTTAATTCGTCCGTTCGGCCGTCAGCACGAGTCACTGCCCATGTGTTGCCGCCAATTCCGGCCGAAAGATATGACCACGTTTCGCTGGCTGATCCGTCTTTTGCGAGACGCCAGGCAAGTCGTGACTGAGGAAATTGCAGTTCCAGACGGGTTGTTTTTTGCGGCGTCCATGTCAAGCCAACAGCGGGTAGTAAAGGTAAGTCAGCTCGATCGAGGTAAACAGCTCCGAATGACAGAGAAAGCTTCTCCGGCACACAGTCCCATGTCATGAGTCCCAGACCAAAGAGTCGAAACGCATCGTCGCTTGTCGTGAAATCACTGCGCACCGAAGGCCGCAGAATCGCCATTGCGCTGAACCGGTCACTGATCGGTTTACGGTAGAAGAAAGTAACACCCGTTTCGTAGAGCTCCGAAGGTACATCCATCCGCTGAGCAGCGTCGATAAAGTCAACACGAATGGCCGGAGTAATACCAAGGATTTCTGGTTCTTCGTTTTGGATCGTTAATGGTCCAGCATCGAATGGCTTCTCTGCTGCAAGAAGCTTCTGGCCAATCAGGCCGAGTGGAATACCAATACCAATCGATGCTTCAAGATGACTGCTGCTAAGATCGTTGCTATTGGTGGCGACCAGCCAACCGCCGGAAACTGCGACTTTTTGAATTGCCTGTTTCTGTTGCATATAGTAAACTTATTTTACCAACAGGGGTAGTTTTTTCATGTAATAAGAGATATAACTTTAATTTATTTTTGTTGAACAATGCTTATTTGATCTACTTTAAACTGTTCTAACAAATCATCATAACCTAAAAA
>JANOZG010000302.1:0-1596 GCA_031429275.1 Planctomycetota bacterium | reverse complement strand
ATTGCTTAAGTCCACGTCATCGTCATTGAATGCAGCCCCGGCAGACAGGATGGTCCGGAGATTGATGTTTCCCTCGGAACAGAAATGGCGTCATTAAATTCTTGAGAAATCGAACAAATTGCTATTTGTCGCACAGCCCAGCCCGTGCCTCCGAATCTGCGCGCCCAGACGAATGCTCCGCCCGAATCCAGTTTCGTCAGACAAATGTCCGTACTGCCGCTGCTGAACAGCGACCAGTTTCCCGCACCGGGATTCGCATCGACTGTTCCGGTGAATTGAGCAGACAGGAAAACATTGCCCGATCCATCGACTGCAATTCCCGTGGATTGCAGTTTGGAATCCTGTACGATCGCCTAGGTCAGATTTCCAGCAGAAGTCAGCTTCGTGACAAATGCCTTGTTGACACCGGGACTGGCAACTGTAAAGACACCGCTACCGGGATCCAGATCGGCCGTGCCCAGGAAGGTTCCTGAAACATACAGATTCTCATTGCTATCGATCTCCATCGCATCACCACCAGAGTGACCCGTGTTTATCGAACCACTTGAAGAATACTGTTTGGCCCATGTCAGTGTTCCGGCAGAATCATACTTCAGAACGTAGCTTCCCGGAGTTGCACTGGTCAGCTCAACGACGCCTGGCCCGTTGTCGAAGTCGTATGTGCCCTGAAACGTTCCGGTGACGTACACGTTGCCCGCTGGGCTGACGACCAACTGGCTTCCTCCGTTATAGCGCTGCCGCACCCAGACAAGGTCACCCGCTGGATTCAGCTTCCAGACGTAATCCGATCCTGCACCACCGTCGAGCGTTGTCGTACCTGCTCCTGGGTCAAAATCCACGATGCCAAGGAATCTCCCGGTGACGTAGACATTTTGTTGCGCATCAACGGCGATCGCGTTTGTGTCGACCAATTGCGTGCTTGAAATGAGCTCTCGGTGCCATGTCAAGGCTCCCGATGCACTCAACTTGGTGACATAACCACGAGTTTTCGGATTCGCAGGATCGATGACATTGCTGAGTAGTAATTCAGTTGCCAACAGTGTGTTGCCCGCACTGTCAACCGCCAGATCATTGCTGCCACCCGGGTCTTCGGCGGACGTACTCAGAATCGCCTTCGCGAAAACAAAATCCCCGGTCAGCAACTTACGAACTTCCAGCTGTTCCGTCCCGCAACTGCCGTGCTTTCGCGTGAGCCTTCTGGATCGCGGCTTCACTGACAACGAGCGATTCAGGGCAAACTGCATCAGGGATGCTGGCAAATTTGGAACGAAACATCGTGACCTCTCTGGGACAGCGTCGGTGATTTGAGATCTGAGATTTCAAATTTGAGATTCCTTCCGGAACTCCTTTCCCTACCCATCGAAAGCTGCCAGAAACCTCGGCCTAAAAGTTTGGGAATTCTTTCCCCGGCGAGCGGCTGGGCGTCAGCCCTCCGTGCTTTTCGGCGACGTCATCGTTGTGGATTGCACTTCGCCTGTCGGCGAACACTTCATGGCCGGTTCGAAAAGCCGCAGGTTTCTGGCATGTACTTCCAGACCACACAGTAGTCGGCGACTGTTCAACAAAGCACGCGGATGGCTGACGCCCAGCCGCTCG
>JANOZG010000301.1:0-12165 GCA_031429275.1 Planctomycetota bacterium | reverse complement strand
CCATTTCGCCGCCCCAGTGAACTACGGTTGAGTCCAGCAGTCCCCGCTGCTTCAGATCCTTCACAAGAGCGGCCGAAGGTTGATCAGTACGACCGCAGACGGCAGGCAAGGCACTCATGATACCACCGTGATGATCCCATGTTTGATTGCCTGTGTGCAGCTGTACAAAGCGAACGCCGCGTTCCACAAGTCGGCGAGCGATGAGGCAGCGTGTGCCGTATTCCTGAGTCTCCTTGTTGTCGATGCCGTACGACTTCTGAGTGGCCTCTGTCTCCTTTGAAATATCCATTGCTTCGCTTGCTGCGACCTGCATCCCAGCCGCGAGTTCATAGCTCTGCATGCGAGCAGAAAGATCGTGTTCGCCCGGATGCTGAGCAAGATGAACCTCATTGATGCGTCGCAGATAATCCAGCATTCGCGCCTGATCTTTTCCACGCAATGACGGCGGTGGATCAAGATTCAGAATGCGAGGTTCCTGAGACCGCACGACAGTGCCCTGATAGACGGAAGGCAGCCAGCCATTTTGCCAGTTTTCGACCCCCAGCACGGGCAATCCAGACGGATCAGTCAGCACCATAAACGAAGGCAGGCTCGAACGTTCACTGCCCAACCCATACGACATCCACGAACCCAGCGCCGGTCGTCCGGCAAGCTGACGACCTGTGTTCAACGCATTGATGGATTCGCCGTGGTTGTTGACTCCCGTGTGCATGGATCGAATCAAGCAGATGTCATCAACCACGGTACCAAGATGCGGTACCAGTTCGCTGAGGTCGATGCCGCAGTCGCCGTATTTCCGAAATCGCCATGGACTACCGAACAGTCTGCTGCTGGCTTCTCCGGCGTTGTCGTATTTGATATCGCCGGTGTATGACTGTAAATGTCGTTTGCTGAGTTCTGGTTTCGGGTCGAACATGTCGATGTGACTTGGACCACCCTGCATAAACATCGATATCATGGCCGTCGCCTGAGGTGGCGCGACCGGAGGTTTCGGTTTCAGATCAAACGTCAGTGGTTCGAGCTGAGGCTTTGGCGGTGATGCATGCAATTCCTGCTGCCGTAACCATGCCCAGGCAAGACTGCTGATGCCAAGTGCCTGCTGGCCAAGCCAGTGTCGTCGAGTGCTGATGGATTGTGTGCTAGTCAACATACAGAAACCCATTCGAACTGAGTAATGCATGGCAAAAATGATTGAGTGCAGCGCCGGATGTTTCGGGCGTTGTATCCGGCACGATCAGAAACTCAACACCTGCCTGCACATCACTGTCCAGGGGCGTGCGCCCGAAGACCCATCGCCACGCCAGTGTCACCTGAGCTGTCGGATCATCGCCTGCTGTTTCACGAACTCGATTGGCAAGTAGCTCGGCCTGCTGAATCATGAAGGGATTGTTCATCATCAACAAAGACTGCGGCGCTGCCGTTGAGGATGTGCGTTTTTCGCAGTTTGGTGTCATGCGAGGCAGGTCGAACGGTTCCAAAACGCCCAGCGGCATTGAACGCCGCACCTGTACATAAATGCTGCGACGGAATTCCTCGTCTCCCAATGCATCAACTTTTCCAGACGGTCGGCCTGCAGAATCACGCGTATCGATCGCCAGTACAATTTGTCCCACGTCATCAGGACTCACCGGAACCGGAGGACCAAATAATCTCGTGACTAATTTTCCACTCACAGCCAGAGCTGCATCTCGCACGACTTCGGCTTCAAGACGACGTATGTTCATTCGTCCCAACAAACGATTGTCACCATCGACAGCATCCAGTTCGGGGCGATGAACGGAAGACTGTTGATATGCCGTTGATGTCACGATCATGCGATGCAATCGCTTCAGAGTCCAGCCCTGGTCCATAAAGTCCCGAGCCAGCCAGTCGAGCAGTTCCGGATGCGATGGTCGATCGCCCTTGATTCCAAAGTCGCCGGGCGTTGAAACCAAACCGACACCAAAATGATGCATCCAAAAACGATTTACAAGCACTCGAGCAACCAGCGGATGTTGGCCGTCTGTCAAATGCTGAGCATACCCGAGCCGACGACCCGTCGTTGGAATCTCCGCTGCATCTGCAGGAATTTCAGTCCCATTCGAATTCAACACGGCCAATTCGCCCGGTGGAATTTCCTGGCGAGGCTGCTGAAAGTCGCCTCGTGAAAAAAGCTTCGTCACCGTTACATGGCCCGGAACCTCGTTCAGGCACATCACCAAATCATCGGCCGGGCGTTTCTTCTTCGTTTCTGTTGTAAGCTCATCCCACTTCTTGTTGAAACCATTCAGCCGATCCGGCAAATACAGATAGACCGAACCACGCTCCACGTTCAAAAACGGATACTGCTTGATCAGCTGGTTTTGTTCTTCTGTTCGCTTGTCCGTCGCGGTCTCGCGGGCGGCACGAGCGAGGGGCTGTTGATCAGTCGGGAGTTTTTGCAATTCACGTTCGAAGGTCTCGTTGACGATTCGATCCAGTTCTTCATTGCGCTTCTTTGTCACTTCCTCCAGCTCAGCATCGACAGCTGTTGCAGCCGAACACGTTTCTGCAGACCATAGCGACACCAATCGGGCGTTGGGATTTCGCCAGTTCTGAACATCATATGCCGGTTCAAAGATTGCTCGCAGCCGATAGTAATCGGCCTGACTGATCGGATCGTAGCGATGTGCATGACATTGAGCACAGCCGACCGTAAGGCCCAGCAAAGACGTTGAAGCCACTTTGATTGCTTCTGCCATGACGTCGTTGCGCGCGACATTCTGATCCACGCTGCCATCTGCCGTTCCGTCGGGACACATCCGCAGGAAACCGGTCGCAATCAGCTGATCAGCCTGCTCGGAGGTCAAATCCTGATAAGGTGGAGTCAATAATTCATCACCAGCAAGTTGCTCAACCAAAAATTGATTCCACGGCTTGTCAGCAATCATCGATCGAATGACGTAGTCACGATACTTCCATGCCCACTTGCGTTCTGTGTCCGTGGTAGTGTAACCATCGCTGTCAGCATAGCCCGCAACGTCCAGCCAATGCCGAGCCCAGCGTTCGCCATACGCATGGGAATTCAATAACTCGTCAACCACTGTCAACCAGGCTTCCGGCGATTCATCAGCAACGAATTTGTCAATCGCTGCAATAGCAGGCGGCAATCCTGTCAGGTCAAAATAAAGTCGCCGCAACAGAGTTTCACGATCGGCTACCGCACCAAAACTTAAACCCCTGCTTTCCAGTTTGGCCAACAGAAATGAATCGATGGGAGTCCGCACCAATTCTGAATGAGTTACATCGGGAATCAACGGCTTCGTGATCGGCTGAAACGACCAATGCTGTCGTTCTTCTTCGGTGAAGGTGTCTCCGATCGCAAGCGTCTCTGGTTCATCACGGGTGGTGGTTGCACCAGCATTGATCCAGCGGGCGATGACATCCAATTCTTCAACTGCAACTTTCTTCTTTCCCGGCGGCATTTCGCCTGATGCTATTCGCTGATAGAGCAGACTCGCAGCATGATCTCCCGGCACAATAGCCGCACCTGATTCGCCACCTTTGAGTAAGAATCGTGCCAGGCGTGCATCCAATCCGCCCTTGAATTCGTCTTCTTCGCCATGACACTGCCAGCAGTGCGCTTTCAGGATCGCACGAACATCTGTTTCAAATTGAGGATGTTCATCGAATGCGAACGCTGAAGAAGTTGTCATCGCTAATAACGCGATGGTTTGGAAGATTGAGTTTCGGTCCATGATGCGGCACCGTTGAGTCACGTGTAGGGCAGGTATTTGCGAGCACGGCTCGCAGGAGGGAGCTTCACTTTACTCGATGAACCAGCAATCGCAAACTCGGAAATCACATTGTTGCTAAAGGCCGGCACAATGTGGACTTGCGAAAATGGCGAAGCAAAATGGTGGGCACTGCGTTTGAGCGTGCCTTTAAATGACAAAACCGGGATCATCTCCCGGTTTTGTTTGCGTATTAGTGTGATGTGAAAGTGGCTTGAAAGCCGTCGATCAACGTCGCCAAACCCGCACTGTTTTGCCTTGATAGGTGGCTTCGGCAACAAGTTGGCCGGAGCCCATGCATGTTGTTCCGCAGCCGACGCCTACAAAATAGCCCATCGGGGCGGGACGAATATGTCCGCAGGTTCCGCGGCTCGCCATCATGCGAGCTTCTTCTTCAGCCCATCCCTGCATTGAGTTCCCCTGCACGACCGATGAGCTGTTTGAACTCGTGAAACTTGCTGGTTGAACAAACTGCTGAGAGTTGCCTTGATGGCTTGTGAAATAAGCAGCCTGAGTTGGTCCGTTTGTGTAGTAGGCTGGCCTCGAAGACTGCCATGTGTTTCCATACGATCTCACAGCGTGAGATCGGCCACGCGCTTCAGAAACGCCCGCCATTACACCAACCAACAAAAATGCCAGCATCCAATACCGAATCATCCTGAACCCTCCGAGAAACCAGTGATCGCCACAGTACGTTCCGCGACGCCGGATGGATTTTATCTGGACAGGTACGGTTGCAAAGTTCAATAGCATACTAAAACTCAATACACCCAATCATTCGAATCTTTGAACTTTCGGCCAGGCTGGCCTTGTGGATGGCAGCCGGGCGATAAGTACCGAGGATTTCAGAACTGTCGCAGTGGATTCCCCCAGAAATTCCGTGCACAGGGAATTCCGACGAATTCCACTATGAATTCAGACAATTATTTTTGGGTCAATTCTAACCTGTCAACTTGCCATCCTGTTGCCGATCTGGCTCCCACGTCAAGAGCCGGAGCTGGCACGCTTCGTCAACGAAATTGTGCTCGGTGAGGAATCTGACGAGAACGGCAGGGGAAGTTTTCGCAGTCACTTTGAGCTGTATTTGGATTCCATGGATGATGTGCAGGCGAATCGCGCACAGATCGTCCAGTTCATCCAATCATTGCGAGAGGGTGTCGCAGTGGCTGATGCGCTTAAGTTCGTGACTGCGCCTGCCAACGTTCAGAACTTTGTCAATTTCACGCATCAGGTCACGACAGCGAGTTCGGCTGCTGAGGTCGCCTGCGTGTTTTGTTTCGGGCGCGAAGACATTATTCCCGAGATGTTTCAACGATTGCTGACATCGTTTGAGGAAACTGAGATGCCCGTTCCCTCGTTGAGCTACTACATCAGGCGACACATCGAACTGGATGGCGACCATCACGGTCCTCTCGCCCGGCGAATGGTCAATTTACTGTGCATCGATTCGCAAACGACAGAACAATGTGTCTCGACGACACGCACGGCCATTCAGCAACGCATCCAGTTATGGGACGGTGTGCTTGCTGAAATTGACGCGACAATTCGCTGAAAGCCTTGCCAGCCTTTTCGCCAATGTTGCTCAAGTCAATTCCGGCATCACTTTGCCGCCATCTTCGACCAGATACTGAGGGCGTCCATTGTTGTCAGCGATTGTCGTCTGATCGACACTAATGCCCATATGATGAAACAATGTTGCATAGACTTCGGCAAAAGTCACAGGCCGCGCTATCGCTTCACCCGCAATGCGATCTGTGGCACCGATGACTTGTCCATGCCGCAACCCACCTCCAGCCATCAGTGCGCAATTCACCTGTGGCCAGTGGTCTCGACCAACTTGAGAGCTGATCTTTGGAGTCCTTCCAAATTCGCCCCAGATGACCACGGCACAGTCGTCTGACAGACCTCGCTGATGCAGGTCTTCAATCAACGCACTAACACACTGATCGAACACCGGGAAATCTTCCTGTTCGCGCACAAAGATGGAATTGTTGGCACGACCTTCTGCATTCGTTCCACCGTGCCAGTCCCACTTGCTGTAATTCAAAGTCACGACACGCACGCCGGCTTCGATCAATCGTCGTGCCACCAACAGACTCTGCGGCACACGCGGAGCACCGTTGCTGTCAATGAAAATCTTTGGATTGCCGGTACCGTAGCGTTCCACAATGCGAGGATCTTCCTTCGACAGATCCAAAGCTTCCGCCAGCCGCGAGGAAGTCAACAGCCCCATCGCCTGCTCTGTAAATGTATCCATGCCAACCATCGTGGTCGAAACATCAATATCGCGTCGCAACTGATCAACACTTCTGAGAAGAGCTTTGCGATCCGACAGGCGATCTAGAGAAACGCCATTGAGCACCATATCATCTTTCGTTGGTCCCATTGGACGAAACGGTGCATGTGATGTGCCCAGAAATCCTGAACCAGGCTCATTGTAAGGACCGTGGGTACACGCATAGCACAGACTCACAAATGGCGGCGATGTTGGCGCGGCAGGGCCAGCAACCCGTGACACCATCGATCCGAACTGAGGCCAGCCACCTGATGGTTTTGGATTTTTCGGATTGCGACCATTGAAGACCTGCACCGCATCATGATCGGACTGATTCCCAACCAGTGATCGGATGATTGTCAATTTATCGCCCAATGCAGCCAGTCGCGGGAACGCTTCGCAGATTTCCATTCCGGGCACGTTGGTTGCGATCGGCCTCCATGGTCCGGCAATTTCGCGTGGAGCTTCTGGCTTTAGATCAAACATGTCCTGATGTGGAGGCCCGCCCACCAGATAAATCATAATTACAGATTTCGGAGACTTTGTTTTCCCCGCCGCCTGATCGGCTCGCAGAATCGATGGCAACGTCCATCCGCCCGCAGTTCCAATCGCCGCCAGCGTGCCGATGTTCATCATGCTTCGTCGAGAAATTCCATCGCAAAAGCGGCTGCCGTTGTCCCGTAGCCCGTTGAGTTGCAGCATGCGAATCACTCCTCAGAAAAGCGAACTCAATGTCACACGTCGATTTCCACGTCCTCAGCAAATCCACGTGGTAACATGGATTCCGATATGAAACCAGCCCAGATGTCCCAAAAAACTCATATCGAAAAAAATCAAACTGTCGGCAAAGCACTGCGCGTACTGATGATTGTCTTAGAGTCTTACTCGGAATCATACTGGTCGTGCTGTGGCTAGCTGACAATCTCACCACGCTGAAACAACACAATCCGGCGAATGAAACACTGGCTGCGCGACTGTTTTATTTCGCCAGAACAAAGTGCGTTCTGCTGCGGTCGGAAGTGGTACGTGTTTCTTAACGGCGACCTTGTGATCGATCGACGCTCCGGTGGCGAGTTGAAACGGTGCAAAGTATTTGAGAAATGCGGTTTCGCGATATTTGTGCAAAACATGAATCGGATCAACCCCGTACCAGTGTGACTCCGGCTGCACGAACGTGATTCGATACTCAGCGGCCAAATCCTGGACCAGTTTCTCCAGTGCGAATGAACGCGCAAGAATCGTTGAGTGCGGCAGGAAGCAACTCGGAAACAGAATCGTCCGTGCCATCACGTATCGAACGCGACCGATGCGAGCGACTGAATCCAGTGGCAAGCCGGTCAATACAATTCTGGCATCAGACCGCCATGCAAAAATACGTTCAATACTCTGCCTGAGCGAAGCTGCGACCTCGTCTGGTTCGAACAAGTAGACCAGATCATTCCCGATATCTGTGATCAGTACACTTGGAGCCTGTGCCGTTTCACATGGTAGATTTTTCCACAAACGTGAGGCGTTGATGGATGGCAATTGACGAAACCAGAACGCACTGGTTTTGATGTAGGACCGCCCCATCCCAATGGAGACGTTGAGATTTAACGGAGCTGTTGTCAATTGTCGCAGAGACCGAATTAAGGCTGGCCAGCCGAGGACCAGGTTGCTGGCTCCCAGCAGCACGATCTGCTGTCGAGGCAAACCTGCGGGAGCCGAATCGCTGGTCTTTGAATCGCTGGGCTGCGAATCGGTACCCATCGATTATTTCTCCGCCCGCACTGCCGACAGATACTCGCTTAAACGTTCCAGATGGCGGCTGAAGAGTTGACTGGAGATCACTGACTTCTGATCCTTCAGATGAGTCGCGGCTGTGACTGGTTTTCCTTTGTCGTCAGAAAGCCAGCGACCTTCAGAATCCAGTTCAGACACGATCCGTTCTGCGTCTCGTGCCAGCGTTTTCAGACTACTGACAGATGTTTTGAACTTGCCGCTTTGCTTCAACTCCTGATATCGCTTTTCGATTTTTTCCAGTCGTGGTTTAGCTTTGAATCCGTAATGTGTTGGCAAATTGCTGTCGTCGTATGTTAATTCGTAAGTGTCACGAACAAAGTACAATGGTCGATTGGTTTGCAATTCATAGAAGCGTGCAATCTGACCATCCGCCAGAAGTGATCGCTTCATCCATGCAATGGCTGATTCAATGGGAGCGAGATACTTTTTGTCGTTCGTCTGTTCATACAGAAACATCAACGTTTCCATCGCGTCTTCGGATTCTCTTCCCGAAATTGCGGGCGGCTCGAACTTTCGTGCCCACATTGGCTGCATGTTGAAGTTGTACTGCTGAGCCCAGGCGGGTTGTGGTTCCGGCATTTGAGCCAGAATCAGAAAGTCTCCCAACTTCAGAAGTGCTTCTAGATACCTATTATCGCCGTACGTCTGATGAGCCAGATGCAGTGTTCTTGCGACGGTGCCAACGAGGCCATCATTAAGTGTGTAGTAGTCCCAGTATTCTTTGATGCGATTTTCCGTCCGCCAGTCGTAGTCTGGATACGATGCGAACTTTACCGGCTGCACTGACACGGGCTCTTTCCATCCCTGCGGAAAACCACCATTTGCAAACTGCGCGGCCAGCAGAGAATTCAAGGCCAGAAGCGTGGCATCGTGGATCTCGGCATTTTTGAAATCCAACGCCTTATCAACTTTCATCAACAGGCATACAGCGGCCTGAGTCTTATCGTCGTCGAGCGTGGAATAGTTCTTACCTTTCGCGCGGCCTTTGCCGTTTCGATAGCGATCAGCGTGGGAGCCATTCGCATCAAAATCGATGCTCGCTGTCCAGCCTCCCGATTCCAATTGCCCATACAACAGAGCCTCGGCAGCATTTACTGCCGCAGCCAGAAACTGAGGATCATCTGTCGCTTCAAATGCAGCCAGGTACGCCATGCCTACTGTCGGAGTGCCCGGCGGCTGCACCCAGATTTCGGTCGGTGCGGCTTTGCCTTCTCCCTGACGCAGCTTCAGATCGAGCGAGTATTCGTAAACATAACCGCCATGAACAGCCACCTTCTCATGATAGAACGTAGTCGCCTGTTTCATCGCAGCTAATGATCGGGCCGCAAGATCATCCTGAGCCGACAAAGGCTGAGACCAAAAAACTAATATGAGCAGGAGAAATCGAATCATTGTACACACGCTAATGCCCTGCCGCTGCCGTGGCATTGCCAAAAGGTGTTGCCGGTTTGGCAGGATCAAACGACAGCAATCGCTTGCCTTCTTTGAGCACGAAATCAACATCCATAAACGGATCGTAGCTGATATCCTGCCAGCGAATCTTTCCCTGCGGATCGATAACGAATGTTCCATGCAATGCGGCCTTTTCGAAGTCGTCGTAGCAACGATATTCACGGAAGACTGTCATCTCCGGATCAGCAACGAGCGGGAACGGCAGCGGCTTCTCCAGGCCCTCAGAGGCACGCTGCAGATTGATTTGCTGATCAGTACTGATCGCAATAACCTCAAACCCAGCAGCCTTGACATCGTCAAATCTCTTTGCGATCCCCTGTAGCTGTTCCGCACAATGCAGGCAACCGTATCCCAGATAGAAAACGACGATCACAGGCCGACCACGATAATCCTTCAGCGAACGCACTTTCTGGTCGATGTCCGGCAATGCCCAGTCCGGAGCCTCTCGAGGAGACCAGCCGATCGGTCCCAGGGAATCCAGATTTGGCCGCGAGCCAATATCAGTAGGAAGTTCGCGAGGTAGTCGCCAATCAGGTGAATACCCGAAATCCGCCGCAATGGGGGCTAGCCTGGCCATTGGTGGCACATCAAGATCGATCGTCGATGATATCTTTCGCAACAGTTCAAACGCAGCCTTTGATTCATCCTTCTTGCCGGCAGCAAACAAGGCCTCAATTTGACTGGCAAGCGCTCTGACTTCGCCGGGATTCGACTTGATATTCTGCTCCGCTTTCTTGATGGCGTCTTCCGTCTTACCCGCGCGAAGCATGGCTGCAATTTGATCGTCATTCGAAACGCCGGCCTTGTTGTACAGGTCTAAAGCCTTTTCGTATTCACCCTTGAACGTTGCGATGCGAGCGTCGATTTCGAAGGTTGCCTTTTCCAATCCCTCAATTTTTCCTTTAAATTTGTCCTCGGCATCCTTCCTGGCTTTTTTGACGGCCTCTTCACGCGTTTTTTCGTCGGTCTTATCATCAGGCTTTACTTCACGTGCTTTAGATTCAGCTTCCATTGCCGCTGCGGTTTGCTTCTGTTTTTCCTCATCCAGCAACTTCTGAAGTCGATCGCGGTAGGCGACGGCCTTTTCTTCTGCACCAACCGCCGCCAGAGCCGAACCGATCGCTCGATTGCGCCGCAGGTCGATATCGGCATCGCCAGTTTCTTCCAGCCACGTTGTACCATCCAGTGCCACGATCGATGGGTACATTTCGAAGCTGTCAAGCACATTCAACAGTCGATCACGACCGTATTTGAAACTTCCGGATTTGTCTAATGAATTGTATTTTGGGTGTCGTGGCAGGCTTAGCATATTTCGAGCAAGAGCTTCGGCATCATGAGCACGTCCAATTGAGATCATGTTGCGAATGCACCATTCGTTATTGTGAGCGAAGTTATGTATCTGATCGGGGAGAACGCGATCATTCATCATGTGGAAGTAATCCACGCGAGCGGACGCTTCCTGCTGATACACGGCATCATGATAACGATGAAGCTTTGAATAGATATGACCCGGCATGTGCCACATGTGCGCAATCGCCGGCGAAGCGAGTCCACCCAGGGCTGATGATTTCAACGCCAGTTCTGGTTTCTTGCTGTCCCACAGGTGAATTCGGTAATGATGCACAGGGTGCAATGGCTCCACATCCAGCACCTGCTGAATCATGGCATCGATGCTGAGGTTTGAAGCCATATGCAAGCCGTCGCGTTTTGCCGACCAGAAGTATTCGCAGAGAAAAGCTTTGGTCTCAATATCGTCGGGAAACGCCAGCAGAATATCTTCCAGATCGCTGACGTATTTGTCGGCTCGCTGTTCTTTTTCCTTGTCATTGTCAGTCTTCGCGTTGATAAACTTATCGAACGCATCGATCAGCATCTGCTCGCGTTTGGCAACCTTTTCTTTGCGTTTGACCGCTTCAGCAATGAAGCCTTTTGCTCGCTTGGCGTTGCTGCGATTCGACATCGCCATACCCCAGTAGGCCGTGGCGCAGTCGGGGTCGAGCATCGCGGCCTGCCGGAACGAACGTTCAGACTCGAAATACCAGAATCCATGCAACTGCGCGATGCCCTGTTCGAAAAACTTTCGGGCGTCTTCATTTGCTGTCGTCACAGCAAACCTGACCACCCCGCAACCTTCAATCAGATGTGCTGCCTGGCGCGGACCTTCGTTGAAGACTTCGCCGTGGAGGGAATGGCCTTCTTTGAGCGTTTCTTCTGCTGGTTTAGTTTCATCTGACTTAGTCTCTGCTGACTTGGCCTCTTCGGGCTTTGAAGCAGCAGTTTCCTGCGCAGAGACACGGGCTTGCAAATGAATCGATGCCGACAACAGCAGGATCGTCGCAAACTGAAAACCAGTCCTGTTCCAATAACAGAGATAGCCCATTTGATCACCGATCTTTGGCAGGATTCCCGAAGGGCAAGACCAAAGTCCCGTCCTGCGGCACAGAGGCAAGATGCAATTGAATTGAATTAGATAAACGGCGTCTTGCCAGGAATCGCAACCGGCGGGACGGGAATATCCGTCCATTCGTACGACTTTGGAGTCAGATCTTCCTTCGAGTTCATCGCTGCGTCCCATGTCAGTTTCTGACCGGTATATCCTGCCATACGACCGGCAATCGCCATCAGAGTACTCTTGCACATGTAGTCGCCGTTATTGATCGGATTGCCGTTCCGGATACTTGCGAACAGTTCATTGTGCTCGATTTGGTACATATCGCCATCCGGGCCATCATATTTCCACAGAACATTACCAGCGTGATCTTCGATCTTATGGCTCATCACGTTGACGCGTCCCTTGGTACCGATGATGTAGTCTTCTACTTCATTTTCACAGTTCGACCAGTGACGGCAGCGAGCGATCGCTTTCACACCATTTTCCCATGTGTAGTTGATGTTGAAGTGATC
>JANOZG010000300.1:0-12593 GCA_031429275.1 Planctomycetota bacterium | reverse complement strand
ACCAATAGCCAAATGGCCCGAAGGGTGCTGCGCACTATTGGTTCCTAACCCCTTTTCTGAGGCACATCCCGCTCGGGTTCTTCGCGGAGTTGCAGAAGTATTGCCAGCGGAATTTGTGAGAATCCCGAATTCTCCGGAACTCAGCTACAATCCAAAATTTATTTTTGCCGCCAGAAATTCCACAGTTCGATTCGGAACATCATCCCATGACTCATGCCGCCGTCACTGACAGCCTGGCTGAACGCCTGCAGGAGTTGGGCGGAATTGTCGCCGACCGTGTGCGAAGCACGCCGGCTCCGGGAACCGCATCACTGGACGACCTTGTCTACTGCAACGACCACACAAAGCCACTCTGCGAACTCATCGACAATACATTGGTGGAGAAAGCCGTGGGATTTGAAGCTTCGGTTGTGGCAATCACGATCTCCGGACTGTTAAGAAGTTTCGCAGTTTCACGCCGTCTTGGAATCGTCTCTGGAGCCGACGGAATGTTTCGCCTGCTGGCCAGTTCCGTACGAGGCCCCGACGTTGCGTTTCTTTCTCGCGAACGTTTCCCCGGCGGACAGTTTCCTCAGGAAGCCTATCCAACGCTGGCTCCGGATCTGGCCGTAGAGGTCCTGAGCCCCGGCAATACAAAAGCCGAAATGATGCGAAAGCGGATCGAATACTTTCATTCGGGAGTTCGCCTGGTATGGATCGTGGATTGTCGCAGTCGATCAGTGGCGGTCTACACGTCTCCGGCCGATGTAAGGGTGCTGGACGAAGAAGCAATGATCACCGGTGGAGATGTTCTTCCCGGGTTTGAATGTACCGTTGCGGAATTCTTCAGTGATCTGGATGCCGATTCACTATAGAGGT
Source organism: Planctomycetota bacterium (assembly GCA_031429275.1). Lineage (GTDB taxonomy): Bacteria > Planctomycetota > Planctomycetia > Planctomycetales > Planctomycetaceae > SXXK01. The sequence continues at coordinate 11,735 of JANOZG010000300.1, read as the reverse complement.
GTGATTTTGTGCGATGTCACCGATGCTGGCCTCAAGCAAATCGCCGATCTTCCAGAACTGGAGAATCTATATGTAAACCTGACGAAGACTGCCGATGACGCCTTGCAGGAAATCAGCCAAATGCGTTGTCTCAAGGCGCTAGATCTGAACTCGACCAGCGTCACTGACGAAGGGATTCAACATCTTCGAACAAATCAACGATTATAAACTCTGATCCTGCTGGGCACTGCCGTGACACCGGACGGCATCAAACAGCTTTGGACAATGCTGCCCGACAGCGAAATCGTGTACTGAGTTTCTTCCAGAAGAGCAGCCGGACTTTACCGACAAACACAAGCTAACGTAGATCAACAATAGAAATCATGACTCGACACGAAAAACAACCGGATCCTGGCTTCGACGGGCCATCGAGTAGAAATAGTGCGAATTACGGTGTGTCGAGATCGATTGAGATAGCGTTTCCGCTGCTGATCATTCTGGCGACGCTGATACCTTACTGGCAGACTGCTTCCTTTGGTTTTGTCAATTTCGACGACCAAAGTTACGTCTATCAAAATCCACTACTTACTGAGGGACTGAGTTCTGACCGGGTGAAAGATGCCGTGTTCGGAGTTCATCAGGGCAACTGGCATCCGCTTGTCTGGCTTTCGTACATGGCCGAAGATGCTATCTTCGGAATGAAACCACAAGTGATGCACATCACCAACGTCTTGTTGCACATTGCGAACCGTCTGCTTCTGTATTTCCGGCTTCGTCGCGTAACGGAAGATCCAGTCCGTAGTTTTCTGGCCGCTCTGATTTTTGCGATTCATCCGCTGCATGTTGAATCTGTCGCCTGGATTACCGAGCGGTATGACGTCTTGAGCAGTCTCTTCCTGCTGGCAACGTTGATCGCTTATTCTGAATACGTTCGAAAGCACTCGCGTTGGTGGTATCTTGCTGCCGTGATTCTGTTCGCCCTGGGACTCACTGCCAAAGGGATGCTGGTGACTCTGCCGATAGTCTTTGCTCTACTGGACTTTTGGCCCTTGAAGCGGTTTCAGATTGACAGCGTCGTGAAGTTTGATCGCACGACCCTGCGTGGCATATTGGTGGATAAGATCCCCTTTGTCGTTCTTTCAGTCATGATTGCTTCCATCACGATCATGGCACAACGGAGCGGGGGTACTGTGGCGGGTATCACATCGATTTCGCTCGACGGCCGACTAGCAAATTCCGTCGTTTCGGTTTCCAGATACCTGTTTAAGGCAGTTTGGCCGATGCACTTGAGCGTCTTCTACCCAATGCGAAGGGGAGGCTGGGGGGCTGCTGATCGTGGTGGTCTCCCTTACAATTTTCGTTTTGATCACAGCCACCAACTGGACCTTTCGAAAGCGACGACTGCCAGTTCTGATCGGCTGGGGCTGGTTCATAATCACACTCCTGCCCGTGATTGGAATCATTCAGGTGGGAAGTCCGTCGAAGGCAGATCGGTACACGTACGTTCCAATGATCGGACTTTCAATGATGCTTCTCTGGGGATTGCCGGACAAGTACTTCAGACCTCATCGGACAACAGCTGTTGTCGCCTGTGTACCAATTGCCGCACCTCTATATCTCACTACACAGCAAGTCACTACACAGCAAGTCACTACGTGGCGCGGCAGCATCACGTTGTTTGAACACGCACTTTCCGCTGATCCAGCAAACAACTTTACGTCTCATGCCAATCTTGGGATGGCCTACAGAGACGCCGGGCGAATGGAGGACGCAAAGATTCACCTTGATGAAGCACTCAAACTGAATCCCGAGAACACCGATGAAGTCGGTAACGTGGCATCGTCCTACATTCGTGAAGGCAAATACAAGGACGCTGAAGATTTATTGATCAGGGCTCTGCAATCGCATAAAGACAACAGCACTCTCTGGCTGTACCTTGGGAATGCAATGAAGAATCAGCGAGAATGAGAGAATGCAATCCAGAGTTATAGGAGGGCAGTCGATCTGAACCCAGACTCCAGCGAAGCGCTGAATAATCTGGGACTGATGATTTGCTGGACAAAGAACTCAGAAGGCTTGCAGTACATTCGCAAGGCGATAGAGACTAATCCTCAAAATGCACAGGCCCACAACAGTCTTGGAAACGCCCTTGTTCGCGAGGAAAACCTGGAAGATGCGCAAAAATCCTATCTTGAAGCGATCAGACTGGCAGATTTATCTGAGTGAAAACAGAATCTGGAATACGTCCGCAAGCTGATGCAGCAGACAAGCAGAGAATAATCCGTATCGAAGAATTGGATGATCTAAATCAATGAGTAAACGAGATCATTGGTAGGCAATCTTAGCTGGCGGCCGGAAGAGAAGGTGCAAGTTGCCAGAATCAGCGACATTCTGAGGTCGTGGGGTCAGAAACTGCACAAATACACAACAAAAAACGCCTTGATGAGTGCTTGACATCATGAAGTCTGGACCAGCAAAAGAGCAAAATCTGCAAACCAACTGGTCTGCTGCGCAGGAGTTCTTGTTTGCGTCGCTGTTAGTGATTGCGACTTTAATTCCATACTACCAAACTAGCTCGTTCGAATTCACCAATTTCGACGATCCAGTTTATGTTCAGGAGAATCTGCTGCTGCGCGATGGGCTGGCTCTTCCACGGATGAAACAGGCAATTTGGGGATTTCACGAAGCCAACTGGCATCCGTTGGTTTGGCTCTCTTACATGGCGGAAGTGGAACTCTTCGGGATGAAACCTGAAGTAATGCACGTAACGAATTTCGTGTTGCACATTGCAAACGGACTGCTCCTCTACGCATGGCTGCGACGATCGACCGGTGACGCGGTCCGCAGTCTCTTTGCCGGGTTGATTTTCGCTCTCCATCCGCTGCATGTTGAATCCGTCGCATGGATAACCGAGCGCAAGGATGTGCTGAGTACGCTTTTCCTGTTTGGGACCTTAATCGCGTACATTGAATACACTCGGAAAAAGTCATGGAATTGGTATCTCGCAACGTTCACACTATTTGCTGTTGGGCTTACTGCAAAAGGGATGCTGGTCACCGTGCCGGTTCTGTTAGTGCTTGTCGATCTCTGGCCACTTCGAAGGCTGCCGTGGCCCCGCTCCAACGACCCCGAACCCATACCACTCAAAACGCTCCTGATCGAAAAAATCCCTTTTGGCTGTTTGTCAGCCATTGTTTCGGTCATCACAGTCCTTGCCCAGAAAAGCGGTGGGGCAGTGAGCGATTTGACAGTTCTTCCTCTTCCAGAACGCCTCGCAAATGCGATTGTCGCCTACTCGCGATATTGCCTCAAAACAGCATTTCCGTTTCAGCTTTCCGTCTTCTATCCGATGCCTGTGAATGGAGCACTGGCAGGAGTTGTTCTCCTGAGTTTGCTATTCCTTGTGGCAGTTTCAGTGGCCGCTTTTGTCAATCGAAAGCGGCGACCAGCGTTCCTTATGGGTTGGCTGTGGTTTCTTGTTTCGCTGCTTCCGGTCATTGGGCTGATTCAAGTAGGAATGCAATCGATCGCAGACCGATACATGTATGTCCCTATGACCGGGCTTTCGATCGCGATCCTCTGGTGCCTTCCTGATTCGATCACAAGGCCGACTAGCCCGTGGTTTCAGGGACTTGTCGTAGTGTTGCTGGTCCTGACTATCGCAGCCCACAGCCAGGTCAGCGTCTGGAAAAACAGCATCGCACTATTCGAACATTCGATCACTATTGAACCGGTCAATAATCAAGTTGCTCTCCGCAATCTCTCCCTTGCGTACAACAAGGCTGGTGAATTCAATAAGACCGTACAATTTCTCAATCCAGACGTAATGGCGCAGGGGAAAGATGCCGTTCTTTGGGTTCAACTTGGGAACGCGATGCGAGATCTGAATCGTGTTGAATCAGCGATCGACTGCTTCACGACTGCAATCCGTATTGATCCGGATTTGAGCGAAGCGCTGAATAATCTTGGCCTCTTGATTTCCCGTACCGACAATGCGGTCGGTAAAAGCTATTTTGTCAGAGCCATCGCTGCCAATCCGAAAAACGCTCGTGCCCACAACAGTCTTGGAAACGCCCTTGTTCGCGAGGGAAAACTGGAAGATGCGCAAAAATCCTATCTTGAAGCGATCAGACTGGCAGATTTGTCTGAGTCAAAACAGAATCTGGAATACGTTCGCGAGCTGCTCGGGCAACAGACCACACCGCAGTGACGGCTGGTCCAACGCGATTTGGACAGACCGTTGTGGCGAATCGTTGTCTTGACATCAATTGGTCTGATCAAAAACGAAGCGCTGATCAGGAACTCAGGAACTGCGGTTCCAGTCGTCATGACTCTGTTGTTCCTGAGCGAATTTGAAATCGAAGCAGTGATGCTGTTGCCCCACGAACAGCAGAGTTCATCGGTGCTCCAGAATTATTCCAGCGAAACACCAGCCGTCTTGTCTACAGGGTGTTGACTGACCTGCAAAGTTCGCAATTTTGTTGAACCCTGAGAAGCAGGGACGGTTTCTGCACACGCCGTGGCCTGCGGCTCAGGGACAAACTACTGAATCAGAAGAGTGTCTAGAAGACAGCTGTCGCTGCAGTGGGCGCGCACAATTCGCTGGCGTTGCTCTGATTGATACTTTACGCAAATTGTTAAGTTCTGGTGAATCGGGCTGTGGCTTAACAGTTTCTTCAGATCACGGGATTACAAAGAATACATTAGAACGCTGCGTTCCTTTTTGCAACACTTTATTTTGTCGTGCTGCGCAGGGTTGGTGCTTGTATTTGAATCGCCCAAAGAACGGTTCTGTTTTCCTACATCATGTCGAAATACACATTCAGCGTCTTGCCGCCATTTGGCTCCCGGCCCGCTTTTCTATGCCTATTTAAAGAAAGCAGAATGCAGGACGTCAATCATAATCCTCACGGAGGTACGTCTAGAAGAGGCTCGCCATGTTGGCCGGAGCAGACGCCTATGCGACAAATCCAACCGATCCCGTGCGACTCTATCATCAAATGCTGCAGGCAGCTTCGAGTCTGGCAAACCGGATCGAACAGTTGGAAAAAGGCATGGAAGGTTCGATTTCGATTCGCTGCAAATGCGGAAAATCGCTTTCCACCGGATTAAAACACGCGAGACGTGCCGTCATTTGTCCAAGTTGCAAGCACCTTGCGAAAGCGCTGGATGCTGGGACTCTTCATCGCACGATGATGGGAGAAAGTCAGGGAATTCGATCGTCGCACATAGGGGTTGAATGCAGTCACTGTCACAAGATCGTTGACGACTGCATAACGCCCAAAGGATTGTGGGCAGTAGGTTCAAATCTGCCGACTTTAGTACGAAGTAGAGATAGGGGACATTTTTAAAGTGAACAGCAAATGAGCCTGTCAAGACGTGTTGTATTGTGGGTCGGATGGCTCGTGCCGCAGTTACTGCTAGTGGGACCTGCTTTGTTTGGGTTCAAAGTCCTTGTCCCTTGCGATCTTTTGGCACTGCCAGGCTTCTATCTACCCGAAAGCCCGAAAGAATCGACCGTTTCGCCCGGTGACGCAGCGCTGACGGATCTTATACTCATCTATCCCATGGCGAGAGAGTTTGCTGCTGCGGAATTCAGAGAAGGCAGGCTCCCTTTGTGGCAGCCATATAACTTCTGCGGAACTCCTTTCGTCTGGCCGAAGTATTCGCCATTCGAACTCCTCTATTCCACATTTCCAGTTCCGGTGACACTGGCATGGATGCAACTTGCTCAGTCTATTTGCATCGGAATCGGAACGTGGATCTTTGCTCGGCGTTGTTTGAAGTTTGAATTCTGGCCGGCAGCAATTGTCAGTTGGTGCGTACCTTGGATCGGCTTTTTGACATTGTGGCAGGGATACCCGCTCACTGCACCGGTCTGCTTTCTTCCCTGGCTCCTGTATGCCATCGACCGGTGCGTGGCAGAACCCTGGAGCAATTCAGCCATTGGAGTTGCGATTCTCTCTGCGATGGTATTGATATCCGGCGCGATCGATGTTGCAGGGTTGGTTCTTTTAACTTCTGGGCTTCGATTCCTTTGGTCTCTGACTACGGTTCATCTTGGCCGCAAAGAATATAAAAAGGCGTCACAATCATTGGCGATCGTTTGCATTGCCTGGTTGGCTGGAATACTGCTTGCATGCCCACATTTGTTGCCCATCATTGAATTCGCCGGAACAGGGATTCGCATGGACGCGAGAGCCGCTGGATCCGAAGAACGCCCGCCGATCGGGTTGAAAGCCGCCCGCAACCTCATTCTCCCGGAATTTGACGGCGGCTCACGTCGCGGTTCCGTCTACATTGGAGATGCGGGAAATCTGCTTGAGAGTTCAGCTGGTGGGTATGCCGGAATGCTGCTCACGTGCTGGCTCATTCCGCTCTCGTTCGGCAATAGGCAGCGGCGAATGGAATGTCTTTTTTGGGCTGCACTTGCAGTGGTCGCCAGCGGATGGTCACTGAATCTTCCCGGAATCGTCCATCTCCAACGATTGCCCGTCCTGAACATGCTGTCTCACAATCGATGGGTCTTCGCGACAGCATTTTCATTTCTCATGCTTGGCGCAATTGGTTTGGAAGAACTGCAGCGCGGAAAACTGCAGTTTCGGGACTGGTTTTTGTTGCCAATTGTCGCGACGTCAATATTGGCTCTTTGGTGTCTGTGGAGAACATCTTCGCTGCCCGAGCCGATTGGGTCTCAGCTGTCGTCGCTCATCCGTGAAGGCAGACTTCCTCAGACCAGGATCTCTGACGTCGCTGAGATTCAGCGGAGTTTTTCGAACAGCTATTTGATTGGTGCTGTGTTCGCTATTGCTGCTGTGTTCGCCTGGGTCGTTGGTATTCACGGCAAGGTGAATCGCTCCATTATGCTCTCGGTGACTGCAGTAATGTTGGTTGGAGAATTGCTCCTGTTTGCTAGTTTGCAGGTTCGAATATCCGACCCTGCTTTTTACTACCCTCGCGTCGCAGCATTGGAGCAGATTTCCCGAAGCCCACCGGGAAGAATTCTGGGACTAATGTGTCTTCCTCCCAATCTCAATCAGACGCATGGCCTGCGCGATATACGTGGCTACGATGCCGTTGATACGCGACTCATTATCAAGTTGCTTGATGCAGTGCGTGACCCGACTGTTCCGTCGCCGAAATACGCATCAACGCAGTGGCTGGTACCGCAACTAGTTCAGGATTCCAGTGGACGTATTCGATTGCCACCGATCCTCAGCATGCTGAATACTCGATACATCGTCATGCGATCAGAACCTTCAGTCGACTGGCCAGTGATTTTCCATGACGCAGACTATTGGGTCATTGAGAACCCTGACACTATTCCACGCGTCTTCGTACCGAAGACGTTTGCACAGGTGTTCAGCGATGAGGCTGCACTTCGCGAAATGACGAGTGTGTCATTTGACCCTACGCAGATAGCCTATGTGCATAGTGAATTAGCAGGCACGATATCTTCATCGGTCGAAGGTGAAGCCCACATTGTTCGGGAAACTCCGGGTGAGATTTCCATCAAAGCCACTATGAAGACTGCTGGGCTTATCGCGATTAGCGATCTTTGGGATGCAGACTGGAAAGCTTACGTGAATGAGTCGCCAGCAGAGGTACTACGAACGAACGTGGCGATCCGATCGGTATTGCTCCCGGCGGGAGAACACGAAGTAATTCTGCGATACGAGCCGCTTGCACTGCGCCGTGGAGGCTACTTTGCAACTGGAGCAGCCTTCGCTTTGTTCCTCTATTGGATCGTGACGTACTATTGGAGACTTCGCGGATTTCGTGCCGCTGTTTCACCTTTGACTCGGGGCTGAATGGCGAAGCGAGTAGTTTGGGGCTCCACCGCGAAATGAGTACCGCTCAGTCCTATGCTGCCCCGTCAATCATTGCGGCCTGCATGAATTTCTGGAATCCCCAGATTCGCTCTTCGCGGCAACTCAAGACCCCCGAGTGGAGACTTCCGGCGAGACCTCCCTGAATTTGCGGCCACACGTCCATGTCTTCTCGCAAAATGCGTTTGAATTGTCTTAAAAGTACTTTTGCACTCATCAACTGCAGAAGCCGCTTTCCCGGAGTCTTTTGGATTTCTTCGGGGATGAAAGCATACATCGTATAATCTGACCGAAGAGCACTCACGGGCTCAACGACAGTCCATGTGGAAATCAGATCCCCATAGTATAGAAGATGATTCGGATAAATGTGAGTATGCTTGAAGCGTTCATAGTTCGGGTTTTTCAGCAATATCTTTGCCAAGAACCGAAATCCTCGCCCGACGATGGATTTATCCCATGGTTGTAGATCTGCGTATCGCGAGAACTCAGGTGCGAGTTGATGGTCGTGCAATTCTTCGGCCCGATAGTGTTGAAATGTTGTGGGATGCACAAGAGGAACGTGGTAACTTTCGATAGCGTTTTCAACAATGACTTTCCAATTTACAGCATGTGAAGTTTTCCATGTGGCGATATGTCTGTGGCTCGAAAAGTAATCATCGAATTCAGCGGAAAAACTTCCCATGTGATTTCGAAATGTGGCCTCGTCAGAACCCAGATTGACGAGAATGAACGGACCACAGATTTCGCATCGCACTTTTCCCAGACACAACTGGTCAGCTTTGATACCTTTGAACGACTGTCCATCGGGTACCTTGGCGACTTTTCCATCATGTTGATATTGCCAGCCGTGATACTGACATGTCAGCCTCAGTTGATTTCCTGAGCCTTTCGGTCGCAACATCGAATGACGGTGAGCGCAGGAATTTCGGAATGCAGCAATGTTTCCGTCACTGTTATGAATAATGATCGGAACACCCAGAACATCGCACGCCAGATAGTCTCCAGGACGGCCAACAGTCTCAGCCATGCCAACAATATGCCAGTGTCTGTCAAAAACATGCCGTCGTTCACCAGCAAAGGACTCTTCGGAGACATAACACGGCGGCGTAAGCAGATGGTCAAGCTTACCTTGATTGACAAACATCAGACCGTTTCTCCTCCACATCAGGCGAATATGACGAAAGTACGGTCCGTTCCACGAACTGAGGCTTTTGATTGATGTTCAGCAGGACTCGACCGACGTACTCTCCGATCATTCCCAGCGACAACAACTGCAGGCCACTGGATACGAGCAGTGTGACAATAAGGGAGGCATAGCCGGGGACACCGACATTGGAGCTGAAGTAAAGAAAAAGATAGTACGCAGCAAGTGACAGACCAGCGAATGATGTCGCGATCCCCGTGAGGGAAACAAACTGCAGCGGCGCGAGTGAAAAATTTGTCAGAACATTGACCGATTGCAGAAGGAGTTTGCTGATCGAATAGCCCGATCGCCCTTCCGCACGAGGATGATGGCTGACGCGCGTTGCACCAATTCGCTGAGTACTCCATGCCAGCAGACCGTCAATAATTGTGAAGTTGCGATTGTATGAGAGAATGCTCTCGACAAGTTCCCGCCGCACGGCACGAAATGCAGTCGGTGTCACAGACACGCGAAATACGGATCGAAAGAAAGAGGCCGCGAGTGTCGAACCGAAATTACGCCATAGTGCGTGTTTTTTTCCGTCATATGTTCCGTAAACGAGATCAAGATCATTTTCCCGCAGCGTCGCGAGAAGTGCCGGAATTTCTTCCGGTGGATGTTGAAGGTCATCGTCAATCGTAATGATGATCTGTCCACGAACATGATGGAATCCTGCCATCAACGCATTGTGCTGCCCGAAATTCCTCATCAGTTGGATTGCCACGATGGAATCCGGATGCTCGGCCTGCAGACTCTTTAACAGCGTCCACGATCCGTCTCGACTACCGTCATCAACGAAAACAACTTCAAAAGACAGCCCGTGGCTGTTCAGCACATTCGACAACCTTTGCCACAATAACCTCAGCGTACGCTCGGAACCGTAGACCGGAACCACGACGGAAACATTGATGCGTTCCACAACTAAGATTCCCTTGATTGTAGAAACGAACGAATTGCCGGTGTTGGACGATTCAGAAAATCATCTCGAAACAGACAGTACTGGTGAAGGTCTCGGAAGGCGCCGTCAAGGTAAACATGCTTGCGGAGTACACCCTCAAGCTCCATTCCAATCGTTTCGTTGAATCGAATCGCACGGATGTTGTCAGCCAGAACTTCTGCACAGATTTTATGAAGGTTCAGATAGCTGAATTGGTATTCTAGGAGCAGGAAGATGGCTTCAACTGATTCCACTCCTGTTGTCGTTCGTTGCGGATCGAGAAACACTCCGTTCTCCGCTCGTTGGTTTCGATGGTCCAGTTTTCGATAAAAGTAGATTCCAAAAGGTTTTAGGTCGTGGGTTGACTCCGCGACAAAATACGCTTGCTCAAGTGACGCATTTACCGCCTGATAGAATTCGCCTTGACGAGTATCACTGATCGGGTTTTGCCACTGAAATCCGCGGACGACTTCCGGACTGTTTCGCAACTCACGCATATAGGAAACATCCGTCGAATCCAGAATTCTGAGCCTTACATTCTTTCCCACAAGCATTTCGACACCACTCATTTCGACAGAAACTGAAGCGAAGTAATCGCCCATGAATATCCGACGCCGTATCCCGCGAGAATGCATTGATGGCCTGGGGCAATATCACCTCGGTCAAGACAACGGCGCAGCAGGACTGGAAGTGATGCTGATGACGTATTTCCTGTTTCCGAAAGGTCGATCGGACAGCGTTCCGGTGACAGATTCATTCGCCGCCGGAGCGTCTCCAGTATGAATCCATTCGCCTGATGCAACAGGAATCGATCGACCTGATCCCAGGTCAGATTAAGCTTTGTCAAAAGCTGTCCGATTGCTTCTGCTACTGCGGTGAGCGTAAAGTTGAATACTTCCGCACCGTTCATTTCGATTTTACGACACTCCGACGGAAATCTACTGCCGCCGCCGTGAATCTTCAGATGTTGCCAGCCTCGGCCATCTGTTCCAACCAGGGACGGGCCAATTTCGGCCAGCGCATTTTCGGGCTCAGCAGTCATCAGGGCTGCACCAGCTCCGTCACCGAAGATGGGTACGGTGACCTGATCTCCACTGCTACACTCTTTCGACAATGTGTCACCAGCGAGAAGAAGGACTTGGCGGGCGGACCCGGAATCCACTAACGCCTTCGCGAGCCACATTCCATAGGTGAAACCAGAGCAGCCCAGGTTGAAATCGAAGACGCCGCAGTGAGTCGATAGTCCCAGTCGCTCCTGAAGCAGACAGGATGACGCCGGAAGAAAATAGTCGGGCGTCTGCGTACAGAACATCAGAACATCGATTTCTGCTGGATCGGTCCCAGTCTCAGAAATCAACTTACGTCCTGCCTGCTCAGCAAAATCGACGCTCGTTTCGTGTGGCCTGGCAATACGCCGGCTCCGAATTCCCGTCTTGCGAAACAGCGTATCTGCATCCCATGCAGGATTTAAACGAACAAGATCGTCGTTCGTGACAACTTGATCCGGCAAGTGGTATGAAATTCCGCGAAGGTAGGTCGTCATTGAAGCTTTCCAGCTTCCTGAAGCAACTCCACTATGCCCTTAATGGATTGCAGACGGTTTGTTTGGCCTGGAGAAAGGCGTAGTCCGAAGTCCGACTCCAATCCAAGCAGGATATTCATCGTTCCCATTGAATCCCAATTCTCGATAGACTCAGCGTTCGAGTCCTCCGTTAGTTCTTGTGGTGATATCTGGAGCGCGACGGCAACGGACTGAATGACCTGTGAAGAAATTTGAGGCATTACGTAAGACCCTGGCTTAAAATCA
>JANOZG010000299.1:0-2260 GCA_031429275.1 Planctomycetota bacterium | reverse complement strand
CAACCGCAAATCAGATCGTCAGTCACGAAGCAGATGGGTATGAATACTTCCCGTTGAAAGACGCGAAGCTGTATCTCACGGATGATGACAACATTCTGTCCGTCGAAGGCCACAACACAGACGTCAGCAGCAGTGATTTTACACTGGACCCGTATCTTCTGGCTGTTCCGCGAGCGACTGCCCCGTGAATGCATCAGAACTCAACGACCGCAGGTTGGAACCCGCTGATGACAGGCCGCGCAGGTGGGCCACTACGTCGCTCGCTGCGATACTGACGCTGGTTCTAATGTTTTCACAAACAACCATCGCTCACGATGGCCCGCAGGAAGTCCTCGCAAGCTTGAATTCAAAAATCCTCCGGAACGGCCCGTCAGCCGAACTACTCTTCCGTAGAGCAACCGAATTTCGCGCGATGCGAGACTATAAACACGCGGCTGCCGATTTGAGCTATGCCGTCCGGATGGATGGTTCATTGGAGATCGCTCGGCTTGAACTGGCCAGGCTCCAGTTGCAAATCCTGAAATCTGAATCTGCTTCCGCAGTCGGAGATTCACGATTCATTCAGCCACTTCAGACTGTCGAACCGCTCTTGACCAGCAGCGACGCTGCAATCCGGATTGCCGGTCTGGCACTCCGCGGCGAAATACACCTTGCCGCCGAAAACTGGACGTCGGCCATTGACGATCTGTCGCACGCTCTTGAAGCTCGGCCGGAAGTGCAATGGTATCTCTGGCGTGCGGAAGCACAACAGCGCAGCAACCAATTCCTCGCCAGCGTCGAAGGTCTGTGGATTGCCGATGCAAAAACGCAAAGCCCTGTCGTCAAAGCCGCATTGTGTGATGCTCTCATTGACGCCATCCGACAATCGCGTGATTCAGATGCGACATCAGCCGCGATGATTCGCGAAGCGACTTCCATTATCGATGTGGAACTCAGTACGTCGCGTTTGAAAAGTGCATGGCAGATTCGCCGTGCCGAACTTCTTTTACTTTGCAATGATCGGCATCAGGCAGAGACGGAATTGCACGCTGCCATCGAAGAACTGAACGCCCGTCTGCAGACCCAGCGCCCGGATCCCGCGTTACTGCGTGATCGTGATCACGCTGTCAAATTGCTGAATCCGTGAATTTTACAGTCCTTTGACGATCTTACTTCCGAATTCCCTTAACAATTGAGCGGCAACCTGCCGGATTCTGCGGATTTCTCCGCCAATTCTGCAACTTCTGTCTCAGTTTTCACTGGCTGGCATCCAATTCCTTGACGCTCAATGACGGCCGTCCAATAATCCTGCCCACTCCGGGATGTTCTCCAGCATCCTGAACCGCCCTTCCATAACCTGCGAGATTACGACAAAATGAAGCCGGAAGAACTCAGTACATTTCGGTCAATGCTTCGCTTGCTTCAGGCTCGCCTTCGTGGTGACGTCGAACAACTCAAGGAAGAAGCATTTTCCGGCTCCGAAGCGGGTGGTGACCAGAGATCCTCCAATCACATGGCCGAAATGGGCTCCGATGCATGGGATCTGGATTTTTCGCTGCAACTTGTGGAAAACGATCAGGGTGTGCTGGAAGAAATTTCGCATGCCTTGAAAAAATTGGATGACGGGTCGTACGGACTCTGTGAGTTGTGTCTGGAACAAGGAATTCCGGAGGCGAAAGCCAGAATTCCGAAAGCAAGACTTCAGGCAATTCCGCATGCTCGCAATTGCGTTGAATGTGAACGAAAAAAAGAACGTGGCCGCTGAAGTTCGTGACGGCAAGGACGCATCAAAGTGCCAGTGAAGCAAACAGTGCCGGGGAATCGGATTCCCATCTACGCGGCGATTGCGATAGCATCGCTGACAGCAGACCTTGGCAGCAAGGAATTAGTCTTTCGCGCCTTGGGGCTGCATGGTCGGTCCGATTTGCTGATTGATTCCTGGGTGAAGTTTGATCTGCTCACGAATCTGAACTACGGAGCACTGTGGGGCGTTGGGCAGGGCATGGCACCTGTGTTCGCAGTCCTCAGCATCGGGGCGTTTGCTGGAATCATCTACTGGTTGTTCTTCTGCAAGGCTGCCAACAGTCTTTGGACGACCGTCGCACTGGCACTCGTTTCTGGTGGCACACTTGGAAATCTCTACGATCGACTCGGGCTGCATGGAGTCGTTCCGCCAAATGCAAAAGCTCCCGCTCAAGCCGAGCGTGACTTTCTGCATTTTCAATTTGGCACTTACGAATAACCCATTTTCAACATTGCCGACAGCTGCATTTTGGCTGGC
>JANOZG010000298.1:0-9221 GCA_031429275.1 Planctomycetota bacterium | reverse complement strand
GGCGGGCAACCTTTATCGACGGACTGGAAGTCCGTCGTACCCCAGAAATGTGCCTTAACAGAGCACTACGTTCCACTTTTCTATCTACCGCTTGTCGGACGGCTCTGAGTTATACTGCGAGCAGTCGAAATTGAGGTGTGGCTTCGGCGAGCGGAGGATGTTAATCCCCTGATTGTTGGCCTCACGAAGAATCAGGGGACTGACGTCCCCCGCTCGCCTCAATTCAGCCCGCGCCACGTAATAATTCGTTCAATGCTGGAACAAGAACTCTTTGCTGTTAATCACGGCCCAGGCGATGTCTTCCAAAGCTCGTGTGCGGTCTTCATTTGATTTGATGTGAGCCTGAGCAGTTTCCTGTTCGGCAGGAAGTGGCGGACGGCTCAGAGCGCTGAGGTAAAGCAAGTCGATGATTTCGGCGTCTGATTTTCCGCCAGTAATCCACTGATGCACATTTCCGGAATCTGATCGCAGCTTGTTATGAACTGTTGGCCCATTGATCAACTGCAAGGCTTGTGACAGATTGCTGTCTGTTGATCGTTCACACTCGCACGGAAGTTCTCGTTGAGGCTGACCAAAGACCTGCAGAAATTTGTGGCCTTCTGGTGGATCAACCAGTTCAATGGCCTTTGTGCCGCCCGGCATTCCAGCGAACTCTTCCTGTTGCCCGGTGACTGTGCAAATTGAGTCCAGCAGCTGTTCCGCCGTCAGCATGCGTGTTGTGGCGTGGCTGAAGTAGATTTCATCGTCGGCGTTGTATTGATTTCGCTGCGAGCTGAGTTGATAGACACGGCTGTTCATGATCGTGCGGATCAAATGTTTCGACGAAAAACCACTTTTCAAGAGCTCATCCGCCAGATAGGACAGCAGTTCTGGATTGGACGGCGGGTTGGAATCGCGGAAATCATCAACCGGATCGACAATTCCTTTGCCGACGATATGTCCCCAGATGCGGTTCGAGAGTGATCTAGCGAAAAATGGATTGCTGTTATTGGTCAGCCATTTTGCAAAGACGACTCGACGATCCTGATCGGCCGGCACATCAACATCGCCTTCCAGCAACAATCGGACTTTCATTTGTTTTCCGGTGCGAGGCTGAGTTACTTCGCCGCCTGCACTGACAAATATCATTTCGTCATCGGGAAGACCCGTCTCTTTGCGGCCAACTCGCTTGAATGCGGCGGCCGTGCCGTAGTAATCGTCCTGAGTCCATTTTTCGAACGGATGGTTATGGCATTTCGCGCACTGAATTCGAATCCCCAGAAACAACTGAGCAGTCGTTTCCATGGCATCGATTTCGTCGCGACTGGCTTTCCAGTAACCAGCAGCGGCGTTCTGCTGTGTGCTGCCTGTAGCTGTCAGAAGTTCTTTCGCAAATTCATTGAGAGGCACGTCATTTTTCACCACATCGAACAGCCAGCGGCGAAACTTGTGGACTCCGGACTTCGTTAGGCGTTTGCTGTTGCAGCGAAGAAGATCGGACCACTTCAACGACCAGAACTCTGCGTAGTCATCGGTTTCCAGCAGTCGGTCGATAACCGCGGCCCGCTTGGCAGGTGATTGATCGGCCAGAAAGACCTGTGACTCTTCAAGACTGGGCAGGCGACCTGTCAGGTCCAGTGTCGCGCGACGCAGGAAATCTGTGTCGCTGCAAAGTTCCGATGGCTGGATCTGAAGTTGCTTGAGTTTGGAGAATACGAGCTGGTCAATTCTTGTTTCTTCCGGAGGGTTGGGCCACTGGAAGTCCGGGCGTGCGGTAAGGAATGTCAACTGCGTCGTAGAAACTTTGTCCAGATAGCGAGCCAATACAGTGACTTCTCCACGACCTTGCTGCGAAACCACACCAGATGGTGCGATCATCCCAATGCCTTCATCAGACGAATCGAACGATGTCAGAGCTGTAATATCACGCACTGTACCATCGCTGAAGTAGCCATTCACAATCAGCTGTTGACGGTCGGCACCGTCTCGCAAAACGCGTGGTGATGGCAGCAGTTCGATTCGAGCAAGCGTTGCTGCTCCATCAGGATCAATCTTCATGCCCTCTGCAATCCACTTGTGCAGTACCTGATGAGACGGGTCGCCCTGTTGCAAGCGTCGTCCACCGCCGTGAGCGACTTCCATTAGAGGCTTTCGCAGCAAAAGGCTTTCGTCCGGATTTAGGATATTCGATCGGCGATTGAAATATTCTCCGCGGAGTGTGACAAGATCGACCGTTGGGTCATAGCCGCGGAGTGACAATCGGAAGCCACCTTTTCCCGATGGCGAACCGTGACAGGCACCCATGTTGCAGCCGGATTTTGTGAGAGATGCTAAAATCTCATTATGAAATGAGACGGGCGATGGTGTTTCAAAATTCGCGACTGTGACTTTTACGGTTGCTTCACGGCCGCCGCGCGTGATGTGAATCGTGGTGACTCCATTTCCTGTCGCACGAACTTTTCCGGCTTCGATCAAAGCCACCGCTGCATCGTCAGATTTATACTCTGCGATATTCGTTGCGTCATGAATCGTGGCCGCTTCAGGATTGGCTGTAACGATCAGTTGCTGAACTCCTCGCGGGCCGTTCAGCGTGATTTCTGAAGGAAGTGCCTGCAATGATGTTGTTGGCAGCTCGGCAGCGATTGCGGAAGGGCCTGAGTTGATTGAACCACAGACAATGGCGATCTGCACGAAGCAAGTGAATCGAAACATGGGAGGAATGCCTTTGTATTCTGAATGCGTCTTTCAGCGAGCCGGGCCGTGCCAACCCGCACGTGGACGGTTTCGCTTGTGGCATCAGGGGATTGACATCCCCCGCTCGCCTGAAATAGCAACTACGGAGCTTTGACTTCAACATGAATAGCTGGAACAGGAATAACAGGTTCAACATTGTCCTTCTTGGCCTTGCCTTGAAGGAACACACTTAATGGACCAACGGCCGCATCCGCTGCCGCTGTAATTGTGATTGCAAGTTCGCCAGCGGCCATGGACCCTGCTGTCACCGTGATGCCCGGCGGCAGTTGATCGGCAGGAGTTGCCAAGGCGATCTCGATCGGCATCGTCCATTCTGCTGCTCGAGTAGATCGCAAGGTCACAGTCGCAGTTGCACCTTGAACGACAGTGACCGCAGCTGGATCTGCGATGAATGAAAACTGTGCCGCTGGTTGCACGGCTGCAAAGAGGTCCGAGCGCATTCGAGCGCTGCGGAAGATTTCGCTGTCTTGTTTCTTTGGAGCAGGGGCAGCCAGCTGGAACTCCGATGCGGAAATCGGAAAGCCCTCTGGCGTGCTGATTTTGAAATCCACCGTTCCCCAATCCGCATCGGACGTTGTGGCTGCTGGATCAGTCGCTGTCAAAACGACTGGGGCGGTACTTTGTTTCGCCCCAAGAATGAATGGTGCCATCTGAATCGCTGCTGGCAGGCCCACAGCCTCCACTTTGACTGGGCCATCGTAGTGAATTCTTTTCACCGTCAACTGCATTCCCGCGCTGCCGCCACGGGGCACATTGATTCGGTCAGCGGGAGCCGTGACGCGGACAGCCTTCCGGCCCTGATAGAGGTCCAAGGCGTAGGTCCATGACGGCCCACCTCGTCCAGCAATGTCTGAGACCTTCAGATAGAACTCACCTGCCTCAGCCAATTGCGCCGCAAGTTCTGCGTCACGCGGGCCAGCATCGTCGTTCTCTGCCAACCTGCCTCCATCCGCTTTGAACAATTCAAGCTTCACATCGGTAGGGCTGCTGACTTCGCGTGTATGCGTTGTCACCAGAAGCGGCGTTGCTTCGGTTGTGGTGATCCTGAACCAATCAGTATCGCCCGCTTGTTGCAGCGTGCCTGTCAGCACGTGTGACTCCGCTGATACTGCAGTCGCCTCGGCTTGAGAATTGTTTGGCTCCGCCTCCGCCTGCGTCGGTCGGTCTGTCATGACGACCGTATTCAGTGAGCTGCCGTCGAAGTCTGCGGTTCGAAAAGTCACAGGGATGAGTTTGTCTATCGTTTCGGCGGTGTTCGGCGGCATGGTTTCAGCAAGTACTTCGCCAGCAGGCCCAATGTTCGACACATTGTGCCCGGCCTGAACAATTCGAGGTGACACGGATGAAACCATCGGCAACCTGCCGAGCCGCAGATGGAAGAAGTATCGGCCACCGCCGGCGAATCGCACATCACGAACTTCCAGTTGATAGTCTCCATCGACTGCGGCGGAGAACTGCAGCTGTGTATCCCCTTCTGCGCCGGGTATGTCGTCACGATAAGCGACTTCATGTCCATTTGGTCCGGTGACGCGAATGACAGGGTCCATATCCGATCCCAATCGCCTCGCGAAAACTTCAGCACTGACTGTCTGACCTGCCACCATTGTGATGCGGAAAAACTTCGAACGCACCGCATTGAGTTGGCCGTTGAGACAGCAGGGCAGGGCGATCAATTGTCCGACTTTGCGATCTTCGCTTTCGGCAGTCACTGCTACCGACGGCAGATCATCAACAATGACGAAAGCCGCCTCTGAGCAACCATGATTTGTCACAAAGCGAGCTGGATAGATTCCGGGAAGCGTCTCTGTAGCAATAGCGCCTTCCATGATGACCGGCTGATCTTTGGCAAGGTCCTGGCCTTCTTTTGGACGCAGCACGCCAGCCGGAGTCCAGATGCTCAACGCGCCAGTCAGCTGTTTTCCGTGCACCACGATTGACGCAGTTTGCCCTGGCATCAGATTGCTCGCATCCAGTCGTTCAATGACTGGATCCTGAGCGCATGCGACTGAGCCGCACGTCAATGCTCCCGCAACGAGCCCTGAAATCAAAGGCACGGCAAATGGAAAACGAAGAATCTGCAGGTAAGAAACAGCCATCAGGGTAAGTTTTCTGAAGAACACATGGCTGGGAAGGCGCGTAGGAGGGAATGCCAGTCTAAACGGATAAATGTGCTTCGTCAAAGCGAAAGGCCATGTTTTGCCAGTCTGGTGCGAACCTTACGTCACTCAGTTTGGTTGAGATGTCGTCTGATGTTATACTTTGCAAAGATTCGCTGAGATTTCAGTAATTCTGTATTCCGACGCTTCGGAGAACGCTTCATGTTTTTTCGACAACTCTTCACGACCCTGACTGTGTTGACTGCGATCGTTATCGCGTCACCCGTTGTAATCGCGACATTGCCGCCCGAAGTGCGCAAGGAGTTGTCGGAGTTGATGAAGGAATTGAAGGACGTGAACGGCCACGTCAGGAAGAACGAAGTTGATCAGGCCAAGGAGATCATCAAAAAGATCGAAGACCGCATCAAAGAACTGGCCATTGCGGAAGATGAAAAAGATCGCGCCTATGCGACATTCAAGATACAGTTGGATAAGGCAAAGAGTCTGATTCCTGTCAGCTTCGAACATGAAGTCGCGCCCATTCTGAAGGACAACTGCCTCCGCTGTCACGGAGAAGAGAATCCCCGCGCGAATCTGCGGATGGACACATTCAATGGACTCGCTCGAGGCGGACGGAGCGGAGTTCCGGTCGCTCCCGGAGTTCCCGCCCGCAGCGGCATCATGTTGCGAATGGCCTCGCCCAACGATCAGGACAGAATGCCAAAGGATGGAGCGAAGTTAGCGGATGCAGATATGATGACGATCGCGCGCTGGATCGAGCAAGGGGCAAAGTTTGATGGTATAGATATGGATGCTCCAATCGGCGACACGACGATGGAAAAACCTGAACCGCCAAAGCCAGTCACCATTGTGATGGCGGACGGTTCAGAAACAGTCTCTTTTAAAGATGACGTCGCGCCATGGCTGGTCAATGTTTGTATGGGCTGCCACTCTGGAAACACTCCGCGTGGCAAATTTGGTTTCACCACATTCGAACAATTGTTGCAAGGCGGTCCTACCGGCAACACAATCGTGCCAGGCAAGCCCGACGAAAGTTACATCGTGGATCTGGTGCTGCGACAGGAACCGTTGAAAATGCCCCAGGGGCAGGCGCAGTTAAAGAAATCCCAAGCTCTTGCGCTCGAAAAATGGATCGCAGAAGGCGCGCACTTTGATGGAAAAGACGGTAAAGCTCCGCTTCGAGACATCGTTCCCACTGAAGCTCAGTTGGAGGCTGCGAAGCTGGCGAATATGTCGGACTCGGAATTCGCCGAACGTCGCATCACAGAAACCGCAGCAATGTGGAAACAGGTCTCACCGCGAGCTGAAGGAAATTCTGCCACGTCTGACAGTTTTTACTTCTACGGGACAGTTGCTGAAGACCGCCTGAAGCAATTGAGTGAATTGGCTGAGACACATCTTGGAGTGTTGGCAAAGAGTTATCCGTTGCCGGAAGGGCAGGCGGCGTTTCGAGGACGTTTGGCGGTATTCATCACAAAGGACCGCTTCGACTACGAAGAGTTCAACACGGTCTTGATGAATCGCCGAACTCCAAAATCTGTGTCTGGTCATTCCGTTATCAACGAGAACTTTGCCACAGCATACATTGCGATGCATGATGTTGGAGACACGGCGTCTGCCAGTTCATTGACTACGCCGCAGATGCTCAACGCACTGCTCGGTCAGGCCTATCTGACTCGCGATGGTGCGACACTTCCCGACTGGCTCAAACAAGGTTTTGGTATTCTGGAGTCCGGTCTGGAATTGGACTCAGATTACCTGAAGGGCATTCCGTCGCGTGCCGCAAAGGCCGTCTCCACAATCACCGATCCGAGCAAGTTGTTTGACGACGGCACGCTGGCTCCGGAAGAAGTCGGCGACGTTGGTTATTTGCTTGTTCGGTTTCTGCAATCACGGGGCGGCCCCGCGCGATTTCAGTCACTTGTAGGAGCGCTTCGCAAGAATCCAAATGGCGCTCGCGCCGTGGAACAGGTCTATGGGACGCCTGCCGCTCAACTGGGGAAACTGTTCCTGCAGAGCGGTGGTAAGTAGTTTTCTGTTTCCGGAGAGCGGCTTGCGTAAGCTTGCCGGTACATCACGGTTTCTCGATCAAGGATCATGCAACAGGCACGAGCATCCGGATTCAGCGATCTGCCACGTTGTTATAGGGTTGCCCGCACCACTTATGCGAGTTCGTTGTTACGGAAACAGTTATGCTTTCGCCAGTTGTGGTATCGACCGTTTCGAAACAGCAGATTGGTCGTGCCATATCGTCTGATTGACCACTTTGCTTTGACCGACGATTCATGCGTTCGCCTTGCACCGCCATTCACACCGAAATAAGTTCTTTCTTTTCTGATTTGTTGCCCTCGAAATGCACACGATTACCGCCACGACGTTTTGCTTCGTACATCGCGCGATCGGCTTCCTTAATGAGAGCTTCAGGACGCATGTTTGTGGAGTCCTTTGGTTCGTACAGCACCGCACCAAGGCTGCATGTGATTTCTCTTCCCGGTTGGCTGGATGAGAGTTCGCTGCGGATTCGACCGACGATCTGGTCGCCAATGAGTGTCATCATATCAGCATTGACATCTCGTAAGGTGATAACAAACTCATCACCACCATATCGGACCACAGTATCTGACAGTCGAACACAGTCTTTCAGAATGCTGGTGACTTTTTGCAGCAACAGATCACCAGCGGCATGACCTTCTTTGTCATTGATCGATTTAAACTGATCGACATCGACAAACATTAAGCCAATCGAAACGCTCTGAGCTTGTGACTGCTTGATAATCACATCGAGAGCTGTACCGAGCCATGCACGATTGAAGGCTCCAGTCAGATGATCTCGCCAGGCGGTATCCTGCAGCGATTCTGCCTGCTCTTCAGCTTCCATGCGTATTCGTTCGGCACGTCCGACAGACACATGAGCATTCACAAGACGAAGCTGACTGGTGACCGCAATTTCCGACAGCATGCGTTGTGCATCCGCCAGGATTGGTTCCAGTTCCGGTACGCGACCCACGTCAATTCCAAATGCAGCACTGAATTCACTAACGCGTTGATCAACTTCAGCCAACATGCGAAAGACGTCGTTCGGACGCATCGCAAACACCTGCATCAGCAGACGTTCGATATGATCGCGGCTGCAACGGAGATTCTGGCCGACTTCCTCAAGGTACTCTGCCACGTGGCTTGCTGTTATCAAAGCTGCTGGCAAAGAAATACTGGAGACAAACTTCAACGGTACAATCCGATGGGCGGCCGCGTGATGAACGGCAATTGCATCCAGAATGTCGCGGTCCAGATTCCAGCGGCGACACAAGCCAAACCCTACTTCGACATGTGTGAAGCCCAGCCATGCATGTTCACGGTCGCGCTGAGATCGCTCGTCATCAACATCGAGGACTTTTTCGACGTATTCCTCGCCAAATGTATGCAACAAAGCGAGCCGGCCAATATCCTGCACGAGTCCGGCCAAAAACCAGTTGGCAGGATCGACCTGTTTGCCCTGGCGTTCTGCAAGTAGCTCGGCAGTTGCCGCTTGAATGAGCGATTCTCTCCAGATCTGCTGATACCATGGGCGCAGATTGAATGAGTTTTTGTTTTGATATTCAGCCAGACAGAAGCTCAGTACCAATGTACGAACCATCGTGGAACCCAGCCGCGGCACTGCTGTTTCAATCGACGACGCCCTTGTGCGCATGCCGAGTAAGGCAGAGTTTGCTGTTTTCAGAATGCGTCCTGCTATAGCTGGATCAGTGCGAATGGCTTCGATCATCTTGTCGAAATCCGGTTCCGGGCTGCGAGCGATTTCGACGATTCGAGCGGCGACTTCCGGGAGACTTGGCAGACGTTCAGAAGCAAGAATGGCATCCAGAGAAATTGGCACAGGGAAGCTCCAGTATTTGGTCCGTTCGACCCGGATTTATTGTCGAAAGAGTGCAGGATCAGGCGTTGCAATATTGCAACATGCAAACCTGGCTCAGCAAAAGTGACAATGACGGAAAATCAGGCCGTGCTTCGGGTAATTGCCCATGCCCTGGTCACTTGAATGGTCCTGATTGTGCGGGCTGACGGAGCTGCATCGTCGTTCAGCGGCATAAATGGTCTTGGTTTGATAGTCCGCAGTCGCGCCAAGACGGATTCGCTTCTTCTTTGCAGAATCGCCGATAAAAAAACGCCGCAGCATAGAATGCTGCGGCGTAAATATGGATTTTTGATAATCGGGCTGTATCAGGCGATATCGAAGACTTCTGCACTTTCTTCCGCCAGTTCGTCATCAACGAACAGGTTTCCGACGCTGCCTGGTCCATGATCGTAACAGTCGTCAGAGTGCCAAAGAGGAAGGCCAGCGGCATAGCGTGCTGCCAGCATCATCACTTTTTC
>JANOZG010000297.1:0-4247 GCA_031429275.1 Planctomycetota bacterium | reverse complement strand
GCGATCGTCTGCGAATCCGTCAGTATGCCATCGCTGACCTCGACAATCACGTCGTACACATTGTTCGCGCCAACGTCCGCTGGGGATTCAAAGTTACGACCTGAGCCAAACGTCAGCACTCCCGTGGTGCCGTTGATGGAGAACTTCGAGGCGTCCGCACCGCCAGTAATGGAATAGATCAGAGTCTGGGCGGGCAGATCAGCGTCGGCGGCAACGACAGTTGTCACGGCTGCCGTGTTCTCGGCGACGCTGACGGCCGCACTGGCTCCGCCGCCATTGGAAGTGATCACCGGCGCTTCGTTGGCATTCGTGACCGTGACGGTCAGCGCCTGTTGATCCGTCAGAGTACCATCCGTAACCCTCACATTCACGTGGTACTCATTGTTCAATCCGCCGTCGACCGGAGATTCGTAATTGGGAGGAGCCACGAACGTCAGCACCCCGGTCGTGCTGTTGATGGCAAACAGTGAAGCATCCCCGCCTCCGTTGATCGAATACGTCAGAGTCTGCGTTGGCAAGTCAGAATCGGTCGATGTCACTGTGGTTACAACCGTGGCATTTTCTGCAACGCTGATGGACGCATCGTCGCCGCCGCCGTTGGATGTAATCACAGGAGCGTTATTGCCCTGCGTCACTGTCAGAAGGAACGTTGTCGAAGTTGTCGTGAAACTGTCATCCACGGAGACCGTGATCGTTGCGGTGCCGGATTGGTTTGGGTTCGGTGTCACTCTGATCGTGCGATTTGCTCCAAAGCCTGCCAGCACGAGACCGCCCGGGGAAACGAGTGCGGCGTTACTCGAAGTCGCCGAAACAGAAAGCACAAATGCTGAGGTCTCGGCATCACCGATGGTGAAGCCAATCGCTCCGGTGGTTCCGTTCTCCGCGATTGTCTGGTTTGGAATCGCCGTGATCGTGGGAGCGGCATTGGCAAATTGTCGAGTGTAGACTCCGCTGGAATCCGCACCTCCAGCGCCCGACCACGCGACGACCATGCTTCCGCCGCCAAGCAGAGCCGCGGAGGCCATCGACTGCGTGCCCGCGGTCGTGCCGTTGATCTGGAATTCGAAGCTGCTCAACGCAGTTCCGCTGGCCGTGTATTGCCGACCGAAGACGCCGTCCGTATCTCCGCTCCCATTTCCCTCCCACACGATCAAAAAGTTGCCGCTGTCAACCATCGCGATCGATGGGTTGGTTTGGCTGCCGAGAGATGTTGTGTTAGCGATCTGAGCAAACGGACTCAGCAAAGTTCCATCGGCGTTAAACCGGCGGAAGTACACTCCTGCGTCGAAGAGCGACTGGCGGTAGGCGACCACGAAACTTCCGTCCGCCGCCATTTCGACGTCGGCAGATCCGGCAGTGATATTGGTTTCAACGTGAATTTCGCCAAGACCGTCGGGTCCACCTATATCGTCGAAAAGCTGT
Source organism: Planctomycetota bacterium (assembly GCA_031429275.1). Lineage (GTDB taxonomy): Bacteria > Planctomycetota > Planctomycetia > Planctomycetales > Planctomycetaceae > SXXK01. Next base: position 2,825 of record JANOZG010000297.1, on the reverse strand, counting down.
GCCCAAACGCCAAGCAGATCATTCCAGACAACAACAGCCCTGCCATCCGGTGCCATTGCGACTGAAGGTCCACCCTGAGCGCCTACGGTGGTCGTATTGATCAGGATTTCTGATCCTGCGGGAGTTCCATTTGCCGCATACCATCGACCGAAGATACCGTCGATGTCGCCTGCACCTTGACCTTCCCAGACAATCAGAAATCGCCCGTTGGCCGCCATCGCGACGACGGGAGAATCCTGATGTCCCGCCGTGGTTGCGTTGACGCGGAATTCACTGCCAAGGGCTGCCCCTGCGGCACTGTATTGACGGGCATAGACTCCGTTGCCGGAACCGTCCTGATTAACGCTCGTCCATGACACCACAAAATCGCCGCGACCATTCATGGCGACAGTGGCATGTTTTTGGTCGTTCGTTGTGGTCTGGTTGATCAGGAATTCGACGCCGACCTTGTTCCCGGCTGCATCGAACCGTTGACCATAGACGCCGGTGCCACTGGTGTCCTGATTTGTGCTGGTCCAGACGACCACATGACTGCCGTCACGTGCCGCTGCGACGGCGTGAGTGCTGCCTCGCGATTCCGAGGATGTGGCTTGTATATCTGGCGTGGCTGTGTTGACCAGCAATTCGGCTCGGCTGGCGAGCGATCCCTGGACCTCATAGGCGCCGATGTCGAGGGCAGCGTCTCGAGCGGTGTTTCGTGCGTCCACCGTTGGAGCAGACGCTGTGCTTCCGGTGTCGATGGCCGAACTGCCTGATAACAGGCGATGTGTCGTGACAAATCCGCCATTGTTCTGCAGCATGGCATCCAGAAGCGGGTTGATGCTGCTCTGGTCTCCAGGTCCGCTCAAACCGGCTGTTCCATCACTGTCAATGTTGTGACCCAACGACGTCATCGCCTTGCTGGCGTTGACCCCGGCCGGATTGTGCAGGATTGTGTTTTTCAATGTGGCAATACCACCGCCACCCAGTCCGAAAATGCCGTCACCGGATGATGCCGCATTGAAGGCGATCGTCGAATTCGTGACCGTGACCGCTCGGCTAGTCCAGATCCCGCCGCCGTTACCGGTTGCTGTGTTCCCGCTGATTGTGACGTTTGTCAGCGACATGCTGGCTCCGCTGCCGGCGTTATTGATGCCTCCTCCATCCTTGCCTGCCGAGTTGCCGTTGAACGTCACTCGATTCAAGTTGACAGTGCCGCCGTCATTGTAGAGTCCGCCGCCCCAGTTACTGGCGACGTTGTTGCTGATGATCGTGTCGGTGGCATTCAACGTTGCGTAGTTGTAGATCCCCGCCCCTGTGCCAGTGCTGTTTCCAGTGACCACAACGCGATTCAGGTTCAGGCTCGATCCTGCATCGATGAGAACTCCACCGCCCCAATTGTTCGCTGCCATCACACCGCCTCCGATGGTGACATCTTCGATTGTGACCGGGCTGGCTGTGTCCACGTGAAACACACGATCAAGGGAGTTTGCATCGATGATCGAAAGCCCAGATCCGGCTCCGGAGAGAGTCAGTCCGTCCCTGATGTCCAGGTCACCAGTGAACGACAGATCTTCGCTGCTTCCGGCCAGCGTGAACGTGTAGGTTCCGGCCGTCAGAAAGATAGTGTCGGCTCCGACAGTATTGTTGGTCGCAATAACTGCTTCGCGCAGAGAAATAGAGCCATCAATTCCTTTGCTGGCCAGAAGAGCTGCCACCGAAGAGGTATCGCCATCAAGCACGTCGTCCGTCGTGCTGACCATGATGACGCCGAGCAGATCGTTCCAGTCACTGCTGATCAAACTGCTGCTAAAAACTTGGGTTTCTGTCGCCCCGAGCTGATATTCCAGTTCCCAGTCACCGCCGAACCGCTGGCTTCCCGTTGCATCTGTGCTGGCCGCGACATCCGCTTCTGTCAGCCGACTCAGGACATCCACAAAATCCTGCCCTTCGATCGACCCAGCGACATCGCAACCGTAGAGCAACAAGTCAGCATTGTCCGTCAGGCTGTGCTGCCATGCCAGTAATTCCGGGGCATGCTGGGCCATGGTCGAAGCATTCAGCCGCGTCGATCCGAGAAGGATTTCGCCATCCCGACCGTGTGTCAGCAGGTGGATGGCAGAAACATTGTTGATCTGTTCCAGCTTCTCCGTAATCTGCGCAACTCCATCGATCTCTGAATCCAGTCGCAGAATTCTAAAATCGCGGTCCGATGCCAGCAGTGCGGTCAGCAGTGTGTCCGCATCCTGTACCCGCGAATCAATTACAATCAGCTCGATCCCCGAAACTACACGTGTCGCCTCCGTCGCATCGTCGCCTGCCGCGCTGTCATTGGCAGAGTCCTCGTGCAGTGTCGCAACCGTATCGACGTCCGAGGAGACCTGCGATTCTGCTGCATTTTGATCGAAGGAGGTGGACGATGCCGAAAGGTCGAAAATTGAGGCTCCGGACGATGACTCAGGAATCACCGCAGCAATTTCAGCAACCATCGCCATCGGCGAAGCACTCATCAGGACTCGCTCTTCCAGCTTCGTCAATTGCAGCGACCGCACGCGCGCAATGTCAGCGCTGGAACGCGAAGAATGGCCAAACAGGTGGAGCATTTCATCGACGACCAACTGAATTCTGTCACCAAATTTTCGCTGTTTGCGTTTCATACGATCGATCCGGATGATCAGCGCAGCACAGGCGCAGACCTGCACAATGCGGCAGCGTAAACCTACACCACACATTCGACCGTAAAGGAAATCCCAGCCACGATTCCGTAAATCACCCACCCGTCGATCTCCGCCTAATCGATCCTGTTGGCAGCATCAGCACAGGCGGACGCGCAATCGACAGCCACC
>JANOZG010000296.1:0-8153 GCA_031429275.1 Planctomycetota bacterium | reverse complement strand
TAGAACACGATTGTGTCGTTGTGTCCGAGCGATGCCGGTTCGCAATCAAGAACACTGATGGATTCAACAAATGAGATATCTCCCGGCTCCGCCTTCAACAACGGAGCAGTGGGATCGACCAGCCGCATGGTTTCTGCAGCACCGGCTGATGAGAGGATATTATCGGCTTCGATTTCTGTCCCATCGTCGAGTAGCACCGATGTGGCTTTGCCATTTGTCTGTCGGATCTCCTGGACTCCTGCCCGAAGTTTCAGGTGTCCGCCAAGCGACTTGAAATGCCGCACAAGTCGTTTCAGGATCAGCCGAATCCCGTCGAACGGCCTTCCGAATCCTTCGTGAAAAATGCTCTTGAACATAATCACGAACTGATTGAAGTCCATATCTCGCGGCGTTGCGCTGCCGTAAAACATCAAGGGACAGAAAATCATATCGACCAGGAGCGGGTCGCGGATATACTCCGATACAACCTGTCGGGCTGAAACGCTTGCTCGGTCGAGATCCAAAGCATCATGTTCCGCGATGCGAGTGACCAGTCGTCGAAATCCGTCGATTTGTTGCGGAAACGCAGCCGCGATTTGTTCGACAAAGAAGTTGAACTGATTTGTAAAATGCAGCGCACAGTCAGGAAAGGCGATGGTGGAACGCAGTTGAGGGCGAAGATCGAAGTCTTCCCACTTCATGCGTAGTTGTCGCAGCAGTTTGCTGAGTGGCCCTTGCTTTGTGCCTGGTTCGGCGTAGTTGGTGACGGCATGCAGCCCGACGTCATAATTACGTTTGCGAAGGCGGTAGAACGAATTCAAACCACCAATCGTCGTGTGACGTTCAAGAATCAGCACATTCTTTTCGTAATACGCCAGACGCACGCCAGCCGACAAGCCGGACATTCCAGCACCGATAATGACGGTGTCATAACGCACAGCAGTGACCTCAAAGCATAATCCATCGAACGATCGCTACGCGCCGACCGCAACATCTTTCAATCGGGGCAACAAGTAGCCCACAGTCCCGGCCATCGTGTTGAGATTTGGATAGTCTTCTTCTGGAATCTGGATGCGATACATCTTCCGCAATTCCATCACGATGTCCAGGAAATCCATGCTGTCCAGTTCCATCTGTTCGCGGAACGGGCGAGCGTCGTCAAGATCGGTGAGATCCTCATCCGGAGCGATACGCTCCAGAATCTCCAGAATCACCTGCCGAATCTGATCTGACGTCATTAATCCACCCTCTCGCTGTTTAACCAATATTCATTGCAGGACAGGTATCCGGACCCGTCCTGATCTTTCTTTCGCAGCACCACGAGACTGAAGTTCAGTCGTGTTCAGCCTTCAAACTTCCTGATGATGACAACGGAATTGATTCCAAGCATACCGAACGAATTGTTCAGAATGCAGCGAACCTGACCCAATTCTCGTGGTTGATTGATAACGAGATTTGGCAGGTGGCACCGAGGGTCTAAATCATGCAGGTTGATTGTAGCGTGAGCAATCCCATCGTCAAATGACGGCAAATTCCCCAGCATTTCCAGTGCCCCGGCGGCGCCCATGGCGTGCCCGATAAAACTCTTTGTGTTATTAATGACCGTTTTGCTGTTGGAAAAAATCCGTCGCAGGGCAGATGCTTCTTCGATATCACCTTGTTCAGTTGCCGTAGCATGACTGCTGACGATATCGACGTCGTCTGCCGTGATTTTTGCTCGCTTCATGGCCAGCTGGATACATTCCGCCTGACGGTTAGCGTCCGGAAGCACGAAATCCCGAGCGTCGGAATTCATGGCATAGCCAATGATCTCTGCATAAATTGTCGCACCGCGTGCTAAAGCATCAGGCAAACGTTCGACCGTGCAGATCCCGCCACCTTCTGCGACAACGATGCCGTTGCGATTGATGTCAAATGGACGACAGGCCTTTGTGGGATCTTCATGAGTCGCCAAAGCACCCTGTGCAGCAAAACTGGCAAAGATACCGAATGTATGAATACTCTCTGAAACCCCACCAGCGATAGCGATATCAACTTCGTTCAGACGCAGCATCTGGGCTGCCTGAATGAATCCCGCATTGCCAGCTGCACAGGCCGCCCCAAGGGTCAGATGAGGCCCCGTGATGCCCATGTTCAACGTCACTTCGCCGGCAGCGTTATTCGCAACCGTCCGCGGATTATGATGATGAGACCAGACTTTGGTGTCGTATTGGAACTTCGAAATCTCGTAGATCTCGTTTTCCGTTTCGACGTTGCCGTGTTCTGTAATGCCTATATATACACCGACTCGGTCGCGAGCAACATTCGGCCAGTCCAGGCCTGAGTTCTTTACGGCTTCGTTGGCACAATAAACAGCGATAGAGCCAGCTCGGGTGCCGCGTCGGATATCCTTTTTCTTTTGATATCGCAGTTCGTCAAAATTACAGACGCCAGCGAGCACCGGGCCCATGTAGCGAGTTTCATAGTTGACGACACCGGACTTTCCCTCCAGAAGATTCTGACGGAATTCCGTCAGACAGTTTCCGTTGGGGGAAGTCAGTCCAATCCCGGTGATGACTATTCGATCCTGATCCGACAAGAGAAGACCTCAACGCCTGTGACAACTATTTTCAAACGCCGTTCGATCCCTGCGAAGTCGGCTTGTTTTATGGCAGAACGGGCCAGTTTTACGCAATTCGCCACGTTCTGGAAAGGGGTAGCAGGGTATCGGGATGCCGAATCACTGGCAAGTCCCAGCCAAAATGAGTCGCAGTTCGCTTCCGACCGGGAATTCAGAACGATTTTCAGGCAGCAATCAACCCGGAAAGTGTTTGCAGACAGGGACCTTCCGTCACATTCGTCGCCGTTCAGGCTATTCCTGCCCCAGAACCAACGCATGAAACTTTTTTAGCTCCTCGGCGGCGATCTTGATTACGCGACGGTCATAGGTCATCAAGCCATTGACTTCTGTTTCGACATCCGTCGTCTGTGTGTAGACGCCTGCGGCGATGCCTTTTGCTTTCAAATCGGCCAGTTTTTCACAAGACGTTTTGTAGCGTCCCTTCAATTCATCAAGTGTCTTTGGCAGATCGCCGTAGCCCCAGATCGCACCAGTGTCCTCCCAAAGATGATTTTTTGTTGGAAAACCATGTCCCCCGAATTCGCCAACGACCTGCACGAAATCTTTGTATCGTTCGGCGTTGAAAGGAAATGCGGGATGAGGATACTCGTGGTGATCCACAACGTCGCCGACCGGCCAGAAGTTGCCGCCACTTGCGATATTGATAATTCGTGATGGATCACGTTTCACTGCCCACTCGCCAACTTGCATCGTCAGATGTTGCCCCCATGCTTCGTTGAAGGGAGTCCAGACAACAATGCTGGGATGGCCATCCAGCGAATCCACCATACGTTCGAATTCCAACATGAACTGCTCATGCGCTCCGGCTGGCCATTCGGCATCCTGCGGGTTCAAATCCAGTCGCGTCCATGGTGGATTCCTGCCGCCACTCACCTGATCCTGCCAAATCATCATGCCCAGTCGATCACAATGCGCGTAGTAACGGCGTGGTTCAATCTTGATATGCTTGCGGATCATGTTGAAGCCCGCCTCTTTGAGGAATTCAATGTCGAAGAGCATTGCTTCATCAGAGGGCGGCGTAAGTAGTCCATCTGGCCACCAGCCTTGATCCAGAGGCCCTAAATGAAAGATCGGCTTGCCGTTCAATGTCATTCGCACGTGGCCGTCTGCATCGCGCACTTTTCCAACGGACCGAATGCCGGCATACGAGCGAACAAAATCCAATGTCTCGCCGCTCGCCGCCAGCAATGAGATCTCCAGTTCATACAAATGAGGAGATGCGGGTGACCAAAGTTTAGCGTCAGGCACAGAAATTGTCAGTGCGGCGGCATCGCCCTTGAATTCGGCGACGCTGCGATCGCCGTCTTTCACGACGACTCGTATACTTTTTGCGATCCCTTTCCCACCCAGAGATGCGTGAATGGTAATCGTGCCTTTCGCCGCGTCCGTTGACAGATCGAGATCTTCAATAGACTGCGAAGGAACTTCTTCCATCCAGACAGTTTGCCAGATTCCTGAAACCTGCGTGTAGAAGATTCCATGTGGGTTCAGAACCTGTTTGCCGCGAAGTTGGAACGCTTCTGTTTCATCTTCCACACGTACAATCAGCTCGTTTGTTCCAGCTTTGACCGCAGTCGTCGCATCAACAGAAAATGGGTTGTTTCCACCCTGATGTTCTCCGACCTTTGTACCATTGACGAACACCGAACAGCGATAATCCACGGCTTCGAAGTTGATCAATATGCGATGATTCGCTTTCGGCGAACAGGTAAACGTTCGGTGATACCACAATGCTTCATTGACTTCCAAAAGTCGATGCACGCCGCCCAGTTTGGATTCAATACAAAATGGAACAAGGATCTTACCTGTCCATTGTTCTGGCGTTTTCTGTTCGGTCGCCGAGGTGATTGCATAATCCCAGTGGCCGTTCAGGTTGGTCCAGTTATCGCGTGTCAATTGGGGGCGTGGATATTCTGTCCAGGCGTTTTCTGCAGAGACTTCTTCGCCCCACGTCGTGATGAGTGGCGATTTGTAAGGCGTCAAATTCCGTTTTGGCGCTGGCAGCTTTGGCACGTGGTCAGCATCAACGATATGTACATCAATGAACTGGCCTCCGCCTTTCTGCAGACAGTGTACCGCCATCACATTGGTGCCGGCTTTCAGGGCGGTTACTGCATCGGCCGAGAGAGGCACGACCTTGTACTCTGTTGACCATCGCTCCAGTTTTGCAACCTCTTTGCCATTGACAAAAATCTGAGTGTCTTCGTCATGGTGGACAAGTAAGGCAGGCCTTCCCGGGACTGTTGTGAGTTCAAATGACTTTCGAAGCCAGATTTCGTTGGTCTTCCATTCCGTACCGATACGAGCCCCCGGCGTACCTCGTGTGCCGAATCCGCCAAAACCCTCGGCCCATGTTGAGTCATCAAAACCTGACTCATGCCAATTCTGGGCTGGTGCTTCCAGGACGTATTTCCAGGAATCGACAATTGCCTGGGCCTGAGACACGTTCTGCCACGCGGCAACGATTATCAATACGAAGAGTGAACTGAATTTCACGGCAGCCTGTATCCATTCTGCGGTAAGAACCGAAACGCGAATTACGCTAGCGTTTCGCGATAGCCGGGATATTAATGAATCCTTGTGCACGATGCTATCGGGCTGGAAAGTTTCGAACATCGTGCAGATGTGTGCCACACTGTCGCAGAGAAGTTTTGGTCCGTTTCTTTCGGATTCACGCGATCCTCACCGCTTCATTTGCCCGCCGATTTCAGGTTGCTCCCACACCAGAGGCGAGGCTCCTTTGCTGGTGTTCCAGCAGCCTTGATCCATGTCGTTGCAACAGCAGCCCATACGAGATCGTCGTCAGGCTCAACAAAGCCGCACAGCCTGGCCAAAGAACCTCCGGGCCAAACGCATCAAGAATGCGTCCTCCAAGAGGAGCCCCCAGCATCAGCGACAACGAGTGGGACAGATTGAAAACTCCCATGTAACGCGCTCGCAATTCCACAGGAGCCATCTCTGCGACAATCGCCGACTTGTATGGTGCCTGAAAAATCTCGCCGATCGTCCAGATGGCAATTGTGGAAACAATAAAAGCCGCCGTGTTCGCAAACGCGGTGAGTCCAAATCCGACAGCCAGAAGAATTTCGCCAGCAACGACGATTCGAGTTCTTGAGTAACGTTGCAGAAAATGAGTCAGCGGTAATTGGAACAGTACGATCAGAATTCCGTTCACACAAATCATGCTGCCGAACTGACTCTTCGTGAACCCCATGCCTGTCAGAAAGAGCGGAAGAGTTACAAACGCCTGCATAAAAACGATACTGGAAAGCAAACTGCAAAAACAGTAGGTCAGAAAGAGGCCATCTCGGCCAATGTGCTTCATCGCGTCGCGAAATGAGACGTCAGAAGTTGTTTCCAGTGACGCAGCAGACGCGGCATTTAGCGCAACTTCAGACGCCCGCTCACTTGCATCCAAAGCCGCAATCTCAGCCAATGCTGGCTCGTACGGATTGCCGCTGGAGTCACCAGTCGCCGCCGATGAAATCAGATTCCGTTGCAAGCGAGGTCGTGACTCAGAGATGAACAGCAGGATGACAAGTCCGTACGTCGCCGTGGTGACAGCATCGCCCCAAAACAGCCACTGGAATGATCGTTCGGCAAGAAGGCCACCAATCGGCGGCGCTACTGCGAAACCCAGATTGATCGCAATGTACATCAGACCAAAAGCATGCGGCCGCTGTGTCGGAGTTGTCAGATCGCTTATCATGGCTGAGGTTGCAGGCCGGTACATTTCGACGATCAAGGCGAAACAAAACATTGTGGCCATGAATAGCCAGCCGTTCGTGATCACGCTCAAAAGAATCAAAGCCGTGGCACCGCCAAACAAGGCAAACAGAAGTGTGACTCGACGTCCAAACTGGTCTGCCAATTGGCCTCCGACAAATGACGAAATCACCGCTCCCAGTCCGAACGCCCCTATGCAGTAGCTTGCAAATGTCTTTCCCAGCCCCAGTACTTCGCTGACGTAAATCGTCAGGAACAACATCACAAACGCGCCAGCTCGGTTGATGAACGAGCCGACACACAAAATATGAACCGCCCTCGGAAGCTGAAGATACATCGAAGCAAGACTGGAGCGCGAACTCGCGTGGGAATCTGGGATTGTGGCGGAAGTCATGGCAACTTTTTTATTTGTAAAAACGTCCGGCGTCTCCGGAACACAAGCTGCCGACACAGCTACCAGCAAAAAGGCTCACACGGTGAATTGCAGAATCCCACAATTTTAAGCGGTATTCAGCCCCGCCGACAATCCGACCTTGCTGATGTGCAGCGTGCGCCGCGGTTTTACTTCAGAAATCTGCCGATTGCATACTAGATGCTCATCGGCTGTGATATTCCGCAGCGTTCGGTACCATAGAACTCCGTTACAGAGACAAACAAACATGGCCGTTGTCCACCGCGAATTAAGGTGTTGCGTGTCTGACTTGCCTTTTCTTCATTTAAATCTGCGTCGAAATCCGTTTGGCGAACTTACGACCGCCGAAAGGACGGAGTTAGCGATGGTAGAATGTGAAGTTGCTCTGCAGCATTTGAAGTCACCTCGCTCCGTCGTTCAGGTCATCGGAGAGAGGGGTTACGGCAAGACCAAACACCTTTTGGCACTCGCGGCTGAGTTCGCGGAAAATGACTACGTACACATCCCGGAAGGGCTACATGTGCCCATCCCGCAGAAGGGTGAGCCCCTATTCGTTGATGAAGCTCAACGAATGACAATCATGCAGCGATGGCAGACATTTCGGTCGAAGCGACGACTGATTCTCGGGACTCACACCAATTTTGAACGAGCTCTGCGAAAATCCGGTCGGCAGGTCTTAACCATTGCGGCAGACCAATTAACCGACGCATCCCGTGTACAAAATCTTCTCAATGCTCGGATTGAATTCGCTCGGCGGGAAGCAGGACCGATTCCTAAAATCTCGCAGTCCACGGCAGCAGAATTGTTCAGGCAGTTTCGCTCAGATATTCGCAGCATCGAGCATTCGATGTATCTCACTTTTCAGCAATTAGGGAGTATTCGGGATGTCTAAGTGCGATATCAAAATCGAATTTGACCGCAAGGATCGCACATACTCGGGCGCTGAGGCGATTACCGGCCGTGTCCATATTCGCGTGAATGAAGCAGTGAAATGCAAGGGAATCTCACTGACACATCAATGGCGGACTCATGGACGCGGCAATGTCACCTCAGGCCCCAGGCAAACTATTGAACTTGAAGCAGCGAGATCGTATTCGCAGGGTGAAGAACTCTTGCTACCGTTTTCGATTGTCGCATCAACTCACCCCATCACATATCATGGCACGCTGATCAATGTGGATCACTACGTGTCGGTCCAGATGGATGTTCCGTGGTCATTCAACCCAAAGGCCGAAGAAGAGTATCTGCTTAAACCCGGTGATCCACCAGAGGGCTTTGAAGGCAGCCGCGACGCGCCGATCGTACTGAAACAGCCTTCAGCAACTTCGTCAGTCGTCGGCAAGACGATTTTGTTTATCATCCTGGGCGGATTATTGGCTGCTGTTGCAGTTTTTGCAGTTTTTTTGTTGCTGTTTG
>JANOZG010000295.1:0-6082 GCA_031429275.1 Planctomycetota bacterium | reverse complement strand
CACCAGAGTTCCAGGACTCCGAGTTCAGTGATTGTTGAATGGAACGTCACTGGCACATAGTCCTCGTCTGCACCTTCAGCGGCCGGTAGAGTGGCTTCCAGTGAATCGGTTTCATTCAATTCGTCCGGTGACCAGCGTGCCAGTAACTCACCCGGCTGATCATTGCGGCGGTTTGCCGAACTGAAGAAACGGAATCGAGCGGATTCACCAACAACTAACCCAATCGGATCGGATGGAACATCGACTTCCGTGCCTTCTTCCATGCCGATCGGCACGACGCAAAGTGCCTTAAGCGGGCGACCGGCTCCCGGGATCGCAAGTCCGGCAGTTTCGATACCGACGTAATACGATCGTGCGGTTCCGCCACGAATTCGCACACCGCCACGGAGCTTTGTCCAGCCGTAGAAACAGGCTCCACGAGCGACTGAATAGTCCAGATCATCGGAACCGTCGACGATGTTCGGTGGCGAGCCTGGGAACCAGCTTTGCAGTTGCCGCAACAGTCGTGATCGCAGAGCGCTGGCTTTAAATACTCCGCCGTTGAACAGCACATGAGTCAAATCACTGCCGGCGAGAGACTGGTTCAGGAACGCTGCAAGATGCCGCGTGATTCCGGTGTCTGCTTCGTATGGAAGCCCGATTTCGCGAAACCCTGACGCACGCGAACGAGCCGGGCGTTCGGAAAGTTGTGCCGGCGGAAAGAATCCGTCGAGCAGCAACTCTGTCGCCTGAGCACGCTCCACGCTGACAGAAACCAATCCGCCAATTAAACGACTGCTGCGGCCCGGAACGGAGATCGTGTGCGTGTCCGGACCTGATTCCGAAAGCAATGATTCCTTGGCATTTCGACAGGAATGCCACAGAGAAACGGATTGCCATGGATCAAGATTCAGGCCTTTTTGTTCGAACAGTTGAGCCACGTGATGAGCAAGCGCGAGGTCCATATTGTCGCCGCCGACGAGTAAGTGGTTTCCCACCGCCGCGCGCTGCAGGGTTAGTTCACCGCCTTCTTCGGCAACTTCTACGAGAGTTAAATCCGTTGTGCCTCCGCCGATATCGCAGACCAACATGCGGTCGCCGACTTTGAGTAGTTTTCGCCAGCGGTCCCCGACGGCGTTCAACCATGCGTAGGTTGCCGCTTGAGGTTCTTCCAGGAGCACAAAATCTTTCGGCAGACCAGCCGCCAGAGCAGCCTCGCGTGTCAATTCACGAGCACTCGCGTCAAACGACGCGGGCACTGTGAGGACGACGTTTTGCTCCGCTATCGGCGCATCAGGAAACGCCTGATGCCACGCAGATGCAAGATGTTCAAGATATCGCTGCGATGCAGTGACCGGCGAAATTCTAGCCACGCCATTTGGAGCCTGCCACGGCAAAATCGCTTGATGGCGATCGACCTTGCTGTGCCCGAGCCATGACTTGGCTGCACCGATTGTGCGGTCGGGAAACTCAGCCGACAGAGCCCGTGCGCCGTGCCCTACGGCAAACGAAGGATCTTCATTCCACGGCAGAGCAAAAGACCTTGCGGTCGATTCATCGCCTGTGCATTGATACAGAAAAGACGGCAGCATGGTCCGCGATTCAATCGTATTCGCTGCTACGATTTGCGGAATCGGCAGTATTTGAACCAGCGGCCGCTCTTCATTCAATGCGCTGTACGCGAGGACACTGTTCGTGGTGCCAAGGTCGATACCAATCACAAATTGCGCCGACATTATTGCACTTCCACTTCAGCCGGTGCTACGACGGTTGCAGCGGCGGCATCACCGGTCCAAATGGGAACGTCACTTTTTGTGACTTGCCAGCCGTGATGGACAAGCTTACCGGAGGCTTGATTGCCTTCGCCAATTTTCCCCGTGAGCTTGATCCTGCCGTTTTTGGCGTCGGCCCCGATTGTTACGTTGCTGCCTTCCGCTTGTTCCAGAACCGGACGAATGGCAAACTGTCGTTCCAGTGTTTCGCCGCAATCGCGATGAATATCACGTACAGCGGCACCGACCTGAGCATCGGAGTACGCATCGATCGGTTCTTTGAGGAAATCGACGAGGCGGCCTTCCCGCTGCAGAGCCGCCAGCAACGTCACAGCTTCACTGCGGAGTGGTTTAGGCGGGGCGACGGATTTTGGCGGTGCGGCAGATTTCGGCGGTATCGTGGTTTCAGCAGTTTTCTTCTCAGGCAGTGCAGGTGGAGAGTCCAGAAGGCTTGTGACCCTGGCAGCGAAAACGCCGTCGGTGAGAACTCGCCATGCGAGTGAAATACGTCCCATGAAACTGTTGGCCTCAATTGTGCTATCACAGAATGTCCGACATTGCAGATGCCGCCTGAATTAGCAATTTAAGGCAATTCCACACGCCGTTCCAGTTTGCGTCCTTCGAACGATTGGGAATCCCTGACTTCAACAATGAGCTGATTTCGGAGTATATTGCTTATTCACCGCATTTTGCTCGACACCTTGAACAAACCGGGGCGGTTCTTCTCGTGTTTGCGGATGGCAACCGGACAGGCGGTTTTGGTTGTGTTGGCAGTACGAGTGACGCTGCAGTAGTTGTGAACAATTCCATTCAGGACCCGAATCATGCGAATCGTCATCATTGTTCTTGTTTGGCTCACAGCCGCCTGCAATTCGCTGATCGCCGCACCACCGGAGAGTCAACACACTGCCCGGGCGGTTGATGCCAGCCTGTGGGGTGACACTCCAGAGAATACTATTAAGCTCGCGGATGATGCTACTTATTTGCGGCGAATCATGTTCGATATCGCCGGACGCCCGGCGACCCCTGGCGAACTCACCGCCTTTGGGCTCGATCCATCCGACGACCGCCGTTCTACGAAAGTCGATGAGTTACTTGCCTCCGATGCCTACGGTGAAAACTGGTCCCATTACTGGCGAGATGTGATCTTTCTTCGCGCGACCAATATTCGGTCGGGCATTGTGCGACCAGCGTTTGACGAATGGATGGCATCGCAATTGAATGCAGGTCGCGGCTGGCATCAAATCGCCAACGACCTTATCACTGCCACTGGCCCGGTCAACGACAACGGAGCCACGGCGTTGATTTTTGCTCACGAAGGCGTGGCGGAAGAAGTTTCTGCAGAAGCGTCGCGGATTTTCGTCGGCATTCAAATTCAATGTGCAAATTGCCACGATCATCCGTGGGACAGTTGGAAACGAGAACAGTTCCATGAGTTCGCTGCGTTCTTTCCTCGGGTGAGTGTGCGAAGGGATCGCAATTCCGACAACATGTTTGATTATGAAATCGCGTCCGTGAATGCAGAGCGACAGCGCACTGCCGCGCCGTCACGTTTTCTCCTGACACGAATGGACCGCAATCGCGACGGTTTCATTTCTGAAGAGGAGTCCAAAAACTCACCGCTGGCTCGCGTGTTCAATGGGCCGGCGAAAGCAACGATTGACAAGAACAGTGATGGCAAGCTCTCGATCGATGAGATTGCTACGGCTCAGCCACCGAATGCCGATCAACCTGGGCAGGGATCTGCGGAGCACTATATGCCAGACCTGCAGGATCCGGGCTCACAGGGCAAACGAATCGACCCCGGATTCTTCCTGACCAGCACTGATACAAAAGTTGTGTCATCTCTGAAATCAGGCATGACGGATGAGTTGCGGCGTCACAAGGCATCCGAACTGCTGACTTCAAAAGATAATCGGTGGTTCGCCAAGGCGATTATTAATCGCATGTGGTACGAAATGACGGGCACCGCATTTTACACGCCAATTGATGATATCGGGCCGGATCGTGAATGTACTCACGAAGACACCCTGAACATTCTGGTGGAAGGTTTTATAGCCAACGACTATGACTTAAAGTGGTTGGTCCGCACGATCGCCGCGACGCGCACGTATCAGCGAGCTCCTGATCATACGGCAGAAGGCTTCGCGCATTGCGAACCGATTCGCCTGCGGTCTGACCAGCTGTACGCCGCACTCTGCCAGACGCTGGGAGTCGAGTCTTTGCCGCTGCGAGTCACTGACGGGCGTCGGTATGCGGGTGCGATGCAGAAGCTTGATCAGGGGCGTGAGGAATTCGCAAACGTCTTTGGTTTCGATCCTTCAACGCCGCGAGATGAAGTCACCGGTAATATTCCTGAAGCTCTGTTCATGATGAACTCGCAACTGCTGGAACGTATTCTGGCGACGCCCGGTGAATCCAGCGTGATCACTCACATCGCGACCAGCGTTCCTGGCGAGGAGGACATCGTACGTGAGTTGTATCTGAACGCGATTGGCCGTGAACCAGCCGCAGGGGAATTGGAGATTGCGATCAAGTACATCAGCAGTAATCCGAGTCTGCGTGCTGGACTGGAAGACCTGCTGTGGGCGTTGATCAATTCGCCGGAATTCAGCAGTCGTCGGTGATGCCGGTTTCGATTCTACTCCAATTCCATTTTCCGGTTCGACGAGCGTAGTGCAAAAGCCCCTAAACCATCGGGACAACCCCCAATGACGTGGACTTACGCAAAAAACGCCACGATGGGGCTCGTCCCCATCGAGCGATGATCAGGACCAGACAAGAAAGCGAGAGGGAATTTTCGCCACTGCGGAGCTTGTCTCCGTAGAGCGATGACATCGCTACGATCACGGCTCCATGCGGGCAAGCCGCACGGTGGCCATATGTCGCATTCCGACGGTTTCTGGTGATGATCACGACTCGACGGAGGCAAACTCCGCCGTGGTGTTACAAACCCAAAAACACTTAAGTCCACGCCATCGGGGATAAGCCCGGTGGCGAACGGAAGTTTGCTTGTTTCAGGACTAAGCGGAGCGAAGGAAGCCACGGGGTTTCGGGCTGGCGCCCTACAACGCCGGCCACCCATCAGTCCATGGTTGACAGAGCACTCGTCGAACAGTCTCGCAACTTGCCAGCGGCTTCTACTTATCACGATTCACGGAACCGGAAATCAGCCTGATCTGCGTGCTTGGTTGCTCTGCAGACGGACTCTGTTTACCGTACGCATCCGCGTTCCGTTTCACACGTTGGATTGCTCAGCAATTTGCGGGTGTCCGTGCCCGTCCTCAAACAATCACCGCAATCGTGGTCCTTTTTTGGAGCCTCTGAATCGTGCCTCAGGTATTTCGCTGGATATTGATCGTCGCCGGATTGCTGACTGCATCCGGGTTTGAAGTCGCTTTAGCTCAGGGGCCATCCAGGGAACTGGCCGTCAAACTGATGTCGCTGCCACCGCGGCCGAAACGTCCGGATCTGGCCCCCAGCAAACTTCCTGTCGAATTTCTGCAGGGCGAACGAATCGGATTTCTCGGCAATTCACTTGCTGAACGCATGAATCTGTTCGGCCACTTTGAGACATTGCTGCACACCAGATTTCCCGACAAAGAGCTTGTCATTCGCAACTTTGGCCGTCCCGCTGAAGAAGTTGGCATTCAACAGCGATCGTCAGACTACACAGCGCTGGATGACCCGCAACTGGCCTTCAGTGCGGACACCTACTTTTGCTTTTTCGGCTTCAACGAATCGTATGCTGGTGCCGAAGGCGTCGATGACTTTAAAAATCGATATGGCAGTTATCTGGATATGATTGCCAAACGATATCCACGCGACGACACCAACGCTCCTCCTCGCTTTATCCTGGTGTCGCCGATCGCGTTTGAACCCACCGGTGATCGGTTGTTGCCTGACGGTGCAACAGAAAATGCCAACCTGAAATTGTACTCCAACGCGGTGGCGGAAGTTGCTGCTGCTCGCAAGCTTGCGTTCGTTGATGTGTTCGCCGCATCTGAAAGAATCCTGACTGACAAGTCCGGCCTGCAGTACACCATCAATGGTTGTCACTTAAATGATGCTGGGGATCGAGAAGTTGCCAGATTAATTGACGAAACCGCATTCGGTTCTGCGTCATCAGCCAGCTTTGGCAGTCCTGGTTACGAAAAGATGCGAGCTGCGATTAACGACAAATCGTGGGTTCATCTGCAGGACTACCGCATGTTGAACGGCTGGTACGTTTACGGCGGTCGACGAACATTCGACACGGAAACATTTCCTCGCGAGTACATCAAGATTCGTAAAATGGCGGACGTTCGAGATCGCTACATCTGGAATATGGC
>JANOZG010000294.1:0-1727 GCA_031429275.1 Planctomycetota bacterium | reverse complement strand
GACTTCTTCGGCGAGATGGCCCTCCTCGACGACCTCCCCCGCTCCGCCAGCGTCACGAATCAATTCCGGCAATTCAGCATCGTGACACTGCATCAGCTCCGTGTCGTGACCGGTCGTCAGCCGCAACTTGTCTTCAGGTTGCATCGTCTTCCTTGAGTAATCATACGTCCGTTTAATTCGCAGAAGCGCCATTTGGTCCAGCCAAACACCGCCTGACACAACTCCCAACCGTTGGGTGAATCAACGAAATCCTGGGTTCGCCATCCCGCCAATTCACTCACCCGCCGACCGCAAGAATTTCGCAACCCCATGAGTTTTTCCCAGCCCCGACCCTAACGCCGGATAACGTCTTTTGTCTAGCATTAAGCTCGCGACATTGTACAGCCGCAATTGCCGGAGGGTCAAATACCGATTTGATGCGGGATTTTGAGGCGTGTGGAGAATCTGGCAAACTACGCGGATGGCGACGCCTATTACCGCCTTAGCTCTGCGGTCAATCGACATACCGGGGAGTCCGATCACAGAAATACTGGAACGGGAAACAAGTAGGCCGGTCACACACGAGCATCGTCATTTTCTGGCCGGGACAACGCCGCTGTGAATTCGTTTGTGGAAGAGAATAGCGATCGCATCGCAGGAGTCATCTCGTGTTTTGATCGAATGTTGTTCAAGTGTTATCTCCCGATTGGCTGGTCCGACGCAATGGAAGGCATGCTCAGTCGGCAGGGATCTACTGTCTGAAAACGCGACCGACCGGCTGCGCACACCTTCTGCCCCTTCAATTCCCGTTCGAATCCCCTGGCAAATGTTGCAGTCGAGGAAAATATTTATTGACAGCCCGCCAGTGTGACCTAGGTTTCGACTGCATGGACGCGTGTATTGAATCGGAAGCAGGCTTGTGATCCGACGTTGAGCGGATCGCAGCCACGCCCCGCTCAATGCTGTGACCCCCTCGATGTTGTGACCCCTTTATGCGGGAATGCTGTGCGTTCACGCCCTGATTGGCATCTTCGTCTAGGATCTCTTATATGTGGTTTCCCACGCTGTTCCGTCGTCTGAAACGGGCTTGTTGCTCTCCGCGATCTACTCGATCCGCACGTCGAAACAGGAGCCTCCAGGCCGCTCCCGAACGGCTTGAACAGCGACTTTTACTGTTCGCAGCCTCTGGCAATGCATGGCCCGCTCCGGCGTTGATCACGATCAGCTTCATGCCCGATGGCACGAACATCAACGGCTACAGCAGCAATCTGGTCAGCACCTTTAACACCAAGTTTGGTTCCGCCGCGACGTGGCAGAATCAGATTCTGAAGGCTGCCCAGCAATGGGCGCAGCAGACCAACATCAACTTCGCGGTTGTTTCCGACAACGGGACCGCAACGGGGTCCGGCAGCAACCAGCAGGGCGATCCCGGTTTCGGCGACATTCGGATCGGCGGTTACAACTTCGGCACCAGCACTCTGGCCCAGGCCTACCTGCCCCCAACGGTCAATAATTACTCGATCGCCGGCGACATGCAGTTCAACACAGCCACGACGTTCAACATTGGCAGCACGTACGATCTGTTCACTGTGGCGACGCATGAGTTCGGTCACGCACTGGGCCTGTTGCACTCGACCACGACCGCCGCGTGTATGTATTCGACTTACAGCAGCGTGAAATCGGCGTTGAATGCCGATGACATCAGCGGCATCAAGAGCATCTACAGCGCCGGCGCAGTTCGGGCGAAA
>JANOZG010000293.1:0-11734 GCA_031429275.1 Planctomycetota bacterium | reverse complement strand
GCGGCATGTCGCCCAATCGCAACCGCTCGGCGACATCGCCCAGCACCTTGGGCTTGGCGAGGATCGACTGAGCAGAGTCAAAGCTGGTGAGATCGAGATCGTTATCTGTGGGCATCGTGCCATGACACTTCCCGCAGGAACTCACAAGCAGCGGCTGGATCTGTGTGGCATAGGTTTGCGAGAGGTCGTCTGCACCTTCAGAAGACGCTGCCGCGAGCGTGAGCCATGCAATGAGCGTCACGGCGCAAGCGGTCCGGTTCCGCCGTGCCGCACCAAGCGGGTTGCGCCGCACCGCTACTTCTATGAGGCATCGCATCAGATTCGCTCCTTGTGACTCTCGATATGCTTGCGTAGTTCGGCCGTCGCCGCAGCGACATCACCTCTTGCCAGTTTGTCCACAATGAGCTGGTGGCTTTCGACTCCAGTTTTCCACTCGGCCTTCTTCACGCTCTCGCGGAAGCGCTGAAAGAAGACATGCAGCAAGTCGCCGAACGCGACGAGCGGTTGCAGTCCGCTCGCGTCCAGCAGCGAACGATGAAACTGAATATCCAATTCGATCCACGTCTTGAGATCGCGAGCCGACCGGAACTGCTCGACGAGCTCCCGCAGTCGCGCCTCAATCGCCGGGTCATCCTTCATCCGTCGCGCGACATGCGGCAGCACTCCGGTTTCCAGAATCACGCGGCTGTCGATGAGCTGCTGCGGATCGGCCTCCAGCAAGCCGGCATGAAAGCTCAGATGTTCCGTGAGCCGTTCCATGTCGATGCGTCCGACGGTCAGCCCGACGCCGGTCTTCGATTCCACGATCCCAAGAAACTCGAGCGACTTGGTGGCTTCACGCAGGCTCAGCCGACTGATGCCAAACGTCTCCGCAAGCTGAGTCTCGGTCGGCAGCCGATCACCAGGAGCAAGCTTCTGCTCGACAATGTATTGCTGGATCTGACCGGCAACCTGATCGCGAACTTTGCGACGACGAAGCGTTTGCATGAATTTCCTTCCGGTACGATTGCGAGCCGCGAGCTGTCATAATAGATTATCTGACAATCAGACGACGCGTCAAGTTTCGTCCAGACCATTTCAGCCCCGAGGAGCAAGCTCGCCATGCCGACGGTCGCCATCACCGATTACTCGTTCCCCGATCTTGAACTCGAGCGGGCGATTCTGTCCGCCGCCGGATTCGAGCTGCGAAGCGGAAACGACAAGCAAATTCCGGCCCTCAAATCGCTGGTCGCCGAGGCAGATGCAGTCATCACGCAGTTCGCCCCGATCAACGCGGAAGTCATCGGTGCCATGCAACGGGCGAAGGTCATCGTCCGCTACGGCATCGGCTACGACAGCGTTGACGTGCAGGCGGCCCGCGAGCGAGGCATTCCCGTTTGCAACATTCCCGACTACTGCATTGATGAAGTTGCCGACCACACGCTGGCGTTCATTCTTGGCGTCACGCGGCAGGTTGTTCCCAACACGCTACACGTGCGGGACGGCAAGTGGGGACTGGCAACGCCGCTCGATCAATTGCGGACGTTGCGCGATCAGACGGTCGGACTCGTCGGCTTCGGTCGCATCGGCCGTGAAGTCGCTGCGCGATTGGGTGCATTCAAGTGTCGTCGGCTGGTCCATGACGCCTTCGTGCCGGCCGACGCTATTCGCGCCGCTGGATGCGAATCAGTGACGCTCGACGAATTGCTGGCCCAGTCCGACATCGTGACGCTGCATTGCCCTTCAACGCCGCAGACGAAGAAGCTGCTCAATGCCGATTCACTCGGCCAGATGAAGCGAGGGTCGGTCGTGGTGAATCTCGCTCGCGGGGATTTGATCGACACCGCCGCTCTCGTCGCCGCATTGCAATCGGGACAGATCGCTTCCGCCGCGCTCGATGTCTGCGACCCCGAACCGATCCCAGCAGACAGCCCGTTGCGTTCGCTGCCCAACGTCATCGTTGCTTCGCACATCGCCTCGGCGAGTCCCAAGGCGGTGCGAACGCTCCGAGAAACAGCCGCGAGAGTCGCGGCGATGGCCCTCCGAGGCGAGCCTCTGCCGAACGTTGTGAACAAGTAGCAAGACCAATCCGTAAGCACTCGGAGTCACCCCATGAGTTCGATTCCTATCGACACGTTGCAACATCGCGTCACGCAAATTCTTCTTTGCTGTGGAGTGACTCAACTTCATGCTGAAGAGACTGCCGAGGCTTTGGTGACCACCGACGCCATGGGTGTCTTCACGCACGGCACGAAATTGCTGGCCGGATATGTCAAGAAGCTGCAAGGTGGCGGCTATGTGGCTGCTGCCAAACCAACCATCGAGCGCGAAGGACCAGGCTGGGCGATGGTGGATGGTCAATCGGCACTGGGCCAGGTCGGCAGTTTGTTTGCTATTCGCACCGCGATGCAAAAAGCCAGACAAGTTGGGATTGCCTACGTTGGCTTGAGAAACACCGGTCACATCGGAGCCGCCGGATATTACGCGGCACTGGCTGCTCGTGAAGGCCTGATTGCGATGGTCACGGGGAATGATATCCCCAGCGTAGCGGCTCCCGGTTCGCGAGCCGCTGTTCTCGGTAGCAACCCTCTGGCATATGCAATTCCTGTGACCGGCAGCGATCCGATTTTGCTTGACATTGCTACAGCGGCAGTGGCCGGTGGCAAAGTCTATGCAGCGATTCAACGCGGCGAATCAATTCCTGCCACTTGGTTGATCGGACCTGATGGCCAGCCGACGACTGACGGAACGCTCTATCCCAATCATGCAGCGCTCGCGCCTATGGCTGGGCACAAGGGTTACGGATTCGGATTGTGGTGTGAAATTCTCTCTGCGATTCTGCCAGGGGGTAATATGACCTGGCAAGTCGGCAGCTGGATGTTTGACGAACCCAGTCGCCCCTCCTGGCACAATGCTTCGTTCACAGTCATCGACGTTGCCGCCATGACGCAGCCAGGCAGTTTCCAGCAGCGACTGCAACGGCTGATCGACGAGCTACATGCGGCCCCAACGGCTGCCGGTGTCGAGCGAGTTCTGCTGCCCGGCGAGCGAGAGTGGTGTAACTTTCGCCGCGCCCTGACTCACGGTATCGATCTACCCACTGATGCCCAAGAGAAGGTGTTCCAGGCTGCAGAACTGACCGGCCTTAAGTCGTAGTTGAATTCTTCAGAATGCCATGCGCACGAGGATTTCTGGCAAAACTCACTACTGCCTAATTCTAATACAACACAGGAGCAACTCATGAAATCTGTTCGATATCGAACCTCAAATGGAGATCAGACTTTGGAGCGTTTGCAATCCGATGGCCGAACAACACGGCTGACAGGCGACCTGTTCGACGCACTGACCGATACCGGAGAGTTGGCTTCCTTTGGAAAACTTCTCGAACCGCTGGAACCGCGCGACATCAATTGCATCGGACTCAACTATCGAAAGGAATTCAGGCGAATCGCCCTACGAATTCGAAACGTTGTTTTTTGTTCGCTAATAATATTGTGGGGAAGTTGCCTAACATCGAATGCTGACGAACCTCGCTTCGTGGATCATTCTCTGCTTATCGCGCCGGAGTTTCCGTGCACCTGGCCCAGCCATCCGTTTCCGCGTTTTGCAATTGTCCACTCTCGGACAATTGGGCATGAGTCACCTTACAATGTCGATACGCTGTTGATCGACGGAAATACCGGGACACAGTTGGACGTCCCGCCACATTCCGTGGCGCGTCCGGACCTGAATCGCGAGAAATCCGGGCCACTGGGACTGGCATACACCGATAAAATCGAACCGTGGCAGTTTGGTGGCGAAGCGTGCGTTGTTGATGTGCGAGATCTTCTCGACAAAGCACCGAAGGGAGTTAGCCCGTTGGTGACACAAAAACACATTGAACGCTTCGAAGCGAATCATCGAAAGCTACGATTCGGTGATGTCGTATTGTTTCGCAGTGATTATTCTGACAAATACTATCAGCCGCTTCCCGAAGGCAGTCGGTACATCGCGGATGCATTGGATCGAAAATCGCCTGGCTATCCGGATCCAGATCCAGACTGCATGGAGTTTCTCGCGACTCGGGGTGTGATGACGCTCGGCACCGACAGCGCCAGCATGGGGCCATTGCCGGATCTCGCTGAACCGACTCACTATGCCGGACTAAAACACGGGATGATCTGGACTGAAGGAGCGACGAATCTGGGGACCTTGCCGCCCACCGGAGCCTTCTACTGTATGATGGGGCCAAAGCACGAAGGCGGACCTTACAGTGAAGGACGTGCGTTCGCAGTGACTGGTGGCAACTTGCCACAACGTCTGATCGATTCCTGCAGGAATAAACGCGTCGCCGATTTGTCGCCAACGTTGTCTCCAAAGTATCCGCTGACTTCACCGGGCATCGGCACCGGCAATCATCGTCAGGTGTATCTGAAAGTCGATTTCCTGTATGCAGAATATCTCGACATGTATCATCACACCCACCTGATGGATTCCATGGCAGGTTCGCATCTGGTACCACCGTCGTTTGCACTTCCGACGAAGGAACAGCAACCCGAATACGGCCCGGAAGTTCGTGGCTGGCTGCAGGAATATGAACAGAAATATGGTCCACGCGGCACCAGCGAAATGACTACAGAAAAGGTGCCTTTGGATTGGACTGCAGGTCGACTTCGAATCATCGACGTGCGATCTCTGGCCGGGACAACAGAAGCGAAAACGTGGCCTGCGTCGCCCGAAATCACGCCTGCTCACATTGAAGCGGCCGAACAAAAGAACGGCGAGTTAAAACCGGGCGACGTTGTGTTGTTACAAACTGGCCATCTGGACAAACATCTGCAACCGCAACCCAATGATACCGGTCTGTGGGCTGATCCTTTACAAGGCAAAAGTGAAGGATGGCCTGCAATCGGTGCGGATGCCGTCCTGTATCTGAAGAGGAAAGGTATACGCTGCGTAGCCACAGATGCTCCGGATCTCGGCGGCGTAGATCCTCGACGCGCACTGATGACATACTGGGCTCTTGGCAGCCGGGAGATGGTTGGCGTTGAGTTCCTGCATAACGTCGAAAGCATTCCGCCGAATAAGGAGGCATACTTCTTGTTTGCCGCTGTGAAGATTCGCGATTGTCACGGCGGCCCGGGGCGAGCGATTGTCTTGTGGTAAGGAACTTGCTTAGAAGGAAGGTGTAAAATAAAGACATCCTGCAGATTCCACCGAAACGGTAGCCGACTATGAATCATCTCTCACTCGAACAACATACGCTTCGAAAGATTGCCTGGCGCATCGTGCCTTTCATTTGCATCCTGTATGTGTTCAACATTCTGGACCGTTCGAACCTGGGTTTTGCGAGACTGCGGATGCAGGACGACCTCGGTCTGACGGAGGCGATGTTTAACCTCGGTTACGGCATTTTTTATCTTGGCTATATCATCTTTGAAGTGCCGAGCAACTTGCTGCTGCATCGATTCGGCGCGAGGAAGTGGATTGCTCGCATCATGATTAGCTGGGGACTAGTGTCCTGCTGCACAATGTTTGTGAAGGATCAATGGACATTCTACGCACTTCGCATACTGCTCGGGGTGGCGGAAGCGGGATTTTTTCCGGGCATTATTCTGTACCTGAGTTATTGGTTTCCGGAGCAGCAGCGAGCAAAAATGACGGCCTTCTTTATGATCGCCATCGGGCTGTCGAGTGTGTTTGGAAATCCAGTGTCTGGCGCGATCATGCAGTACCTTGACATGGTGGGTGGAATGCGTGGATGGCAGTGGTTATTTTTGCTGGAGGGCTTGCCATCTGTTGTGCTCGGATTTTTCACACTGGCTTACCTGACCGACTATCCGAGGGATGCAAAGTGGCTCTCGACCGAAGAACGTGAATGGCTGATTGATCGGATGCAACGCGAAGAAAAACAACGACAACAACGTCATAACGCTGACCGTCTGGGTGCCATTCTTCAATGGCGAGTCTGGCTGTTGATCGCGATTTATTTCACCGTTGCAGTCGGTTCCAACGCCAGCGGGGCCTATTTGCCTAAACTCATCGAAGCGCAGTTCAAGACGGCCAGTACGTTTCAGATTGGTCTGCTGAGCGCTCTGCCTCCGCTGTGTTCCGTGCTCGGAATGACACTCTTTGGGATCAGTTCCGATCGCCGAAATGAACGCAAAGGTCACCTTGCCATTGCGGCATTGATGGCGTCGATTGGCTGGAGCCTGACGGCGTGGGCACCGTCGCCGATTGTCGCGTTCCTTGGGCTCTGTATTGCTCAGACCGGAATGATGAGCATGCTACCCGTGTTCTGGACATTGCCAACCGCTTTCTTAACCGGTGCGGCGGCGGCCGGAGGCATCGCCATGATCAACTCAGTCGCGAACATCGGCGGATTTGTAGGTGCCAATATTCTTGGAAGTTTCGGTCTGTGGTCGATGGCCGGAATTCTATTCGCCGGAGCAGTCCTGGTGATTGGCGTTCCGAATGATACTGCAGTGAAGGATGCGTGAGATGACAAAAAACATGTTCGATCTTTCCGGCAAAGTCGCAGTCGTCTCCGGAGCGGCTCAGGGCATGGGGCAGGCAACGTCCATGGCCGTTGCCGAGCACGGTGCCGATGTTGTACTGATCGATCGGAATCTCGAGGGTGCGGAAGCAACCGGAGAAATGATTAAAGCTCTTGGACGCAGGGTCCTGGTCGCCAACACGAACGTCTCTGATCCTGATGCCATCGCCGAATTGTTTCAACACGTCGATGCCGAATTCGGCCGAGTCGATTTTCTTGGCAATATTGCGGGTGACGGGTGCCTTGCGAAGCCTGAAGATCTGACGATGGAGGACCTGCATCGAGTACTACAGAATCTTGTCGTTGGTCGATTCGCTATGAGCCAGCAGGCCGGACGTCGCATGTTAAAGCAAAACAGTGGCTCGATCATGAACATCGGTTCGCTCGCCAGCAGCACGGCACTGGGGCGAGGACACATTGCCTACAGCATGGCGATGGGAGCAGTTCTGCAGATGACTCGCGAGCTTAGCACCGAATGGAGTTACCGTGGCGTGCGTGTGAACTGTGTCACGCCGGCTCAGGTGACAAATCCTTCGCTGATTGCCCGCATGCAGGATGACCCAACGCTGGCGGAACGTTTTCTGAAAGGCATTCCTGCCGGACGCCTCGGTATGCCCAGTGACATCAAGGGTCTGGCCGTGCTGCTGGCATCGGATGCATCACAGTGGATCACCGGAGCTATCATCCCCATGGACGGCGGCAATATGGCGATGAACGCGGGCGGAAGTGCAGGGCACCTGGCTCACAAGGTTCAGGCATTCACGAAAAATGACAACTGAAGGATGACGAAAAGGTCATGACAAAAACAAACGTCCTCGAACGTAAACTCTCCAAATCCGATCTACTGTCCCTGTACCGGACAATGCAAATCATCCGACAGACAGAAGAGGAACTAGCGCGCTGTCATCAGCGCGGGTTGATCTTCGGGGCATGTCATACCTATGTGGGCCAGGAAGCGATTGCGACCGGCGTCTGTGCGCATCTGTCGAACGATGATCCGATCTTCAGCACACATCGCGGTCATGGGCATGCGCTGGCCAAGGGATTGCCGCCGCGAGAGCTGATGGCGGAATTGTTCGGTCGAGCAACCGGGTGTTCGCGGGGACGTGGCGGCTCGATGCATCTGTTCTCGCCGGAAATCGGCATGATGGGAACAAGTGGCATTGTGGGGCCCTGTATTCTGCAGGCGTGCGGCGGCGGATACAGTTCGAAGCTGATGAAATCCAGCGGCGTTGCGGTGGCGTTTTTCGGCGACGGAGCTGTTAACAACGGAGCTTTTCACGAAGGCCTGAATATGGCCGCCATCTGGAAATTGCCTGTGCTGTTCGTCTGTGAGAATAACCAGTTTGCCACCGAAGTACCGTTCGCTTACTCCAGCGGTATTCCAGACGTCGGACGGCGAGCGGCGAATTACGGATTGCCGGGGTTTGAAGTGGATGGCAACGATGTTCTTGCTGTGACCGAAGTGGCGCGCGAGGCTGTCGCTCGAGCGCGAGCTGGAGCTGGAGCGACGCTCATCGAATGCAAGACGTATCGTACGCGAGCTCACGCAGAAGGGATGGGCGACTTTACTTACCGCACGCGTGAACAGGTCGACGAATGGAAGCAGCGTTGCCCATTGGCGTCTCTTCGAAACCGCATGCTGACCGAGTTTGATATCTCCGAATCAGCAATTCAGGAAGTTGAGTCTGAGATCACGGCACTCGTCACGGCGGCGCGGCAATTCGCGGAGACAAGCCCGTTGCCAGATGCATCAACGGCCGCAGAGCACGTTTATGCACCGGTTCGCGCAATTGCTCGGCGTGAGGAAGTATCGAGAGGACCAAAGACAGCATCCCGCGAGATCAGCTTCACACAGGCGACCCATGAGGCACTTGCCGAGGAAATGGCTGTCAACCCGCGAATTTTCGTCATGGGTGAAGGCATTGGAATTCGCGGTGGCAACTTCAATACGACAGCGGGGCTCTACAAGTTGTACGGCCCCGAGCGACTGTGTGACACGCCGATTTCTGAACGTGGTTTCGTGGGGCTCGCGGGTGGCGCGGCGATGACCGGGACGCGGCCCGTGGTTGACTTCATGTTTGCCGATTTCATCCTGGACTCCATAGGCGAGATCTTCAATCAGATCGCCAAGATGCAGTACATGTCGAGCGGACGATTGAAGATGCCTGTTTTGTTGCGAGGTTGTATCGGTATCGGCCACTCAGCGGCCACACATCACTCGGGAAGTTACTATGCGATGTACGCTCAAGTGCCGGGTTTGCGAGTGGTTGTGCCGTCGAATGCCTACGACGCCAAAGGCCTGATGAAACACGCGTTGCGATCGGACGACCCAGTGATGTTCCTTGAACACCGCGAAATCCTGACGCTGAAACGACATGTTCCGACAGAAGACTACGAAATTGAGTTCGGCCGAGCGGCGATCGCACGTGCAGGGAAGCACGTGACTGTTGTGGCTTTGGCTCGTATGGTGCATTTGACGCTGTCTGTCTGCGAGGAACTCGAACACGAGGGAATTTCAGTTGAAGTGATCGACCCTCGGACAATCTCGCCGCTCGATACCGACACGATTTTGCAATCTGTGGCCAAGACTGGCCGACTGCTCATCGTTGACGAACCGCCGGCCCCGTGCGGGTTTGCGGCCGAGATTGCTGCAAAGGTGACGGATGCGGGTTTCAATGATCTTGACGCTCCAATTCGCCGTCTGACGGGAGTCTTCACACCTACCCCTTATAGTCCCCCGCTTGAAACCGCAGTGGTGCCGTCTGCCGCCGATATCGCCACTGCCATCCGCCTGTTGGTGAAGGAGTAATAATGGCCTACGAAATCACGATACCACGTCTGGGTTGGTCCATGGAAGAAGGCGTTTTCTCTGGCTGGTTGAAGAAGGACGGTGACACGATTCGGCAAGGTGATCCGCTGTTCGAACTCGAAGGGGAAAAGGCGATTCAGGAGATCGAAGCCGTCGATGCTGGAATCTTGAGAATCCCTGTGAATGGTCCTCAGTCCGGCAGCGTGGTCAAAGTCGGAGCAATAGTTGGTTATCTCCTCGCGGATGGTGAGTCGCTGCCGGTCGGCGAAACACCTGCCGCATCAGCCACCGAACTGTGTCCTCAGATGCATGCGGTCGCAACTCCCTCGAATTCAGTCGCGTCAAAGGTTATGGTCACCGGATTGCCACCTGCGGCAGGTCCTGCTGTGCGACGTTTGGCAAGAAAAGCCGGCGTGACTCTGGATCAAATTGAGGGCAGCGGGCCCGGCGGACGTATCCTTGCTGATGACGTCGAACTCGCAACCTCACAGATGTCGACAAAGACATTGAGTCAGAGTTCATTGAAGCCCGTTGCCAGCCCTCGAGCACGGAGAGTTGCCGACGAATTGAGGATTGACTGGACACAACTCACTGGCACCGGCGCGGGAGGACGAATTCGCGAACAGGATGTGCGGGCCGCCAGCGATGAACGAAGTACCAACGAACCGCATCCCTTGACTACCGGTGAGCAGCGTGTACCACTGACCAGCCGCCGTAAAGTGATCGCGCAGCGCATGGTCGCAAGTCGACAGCAAACGGTTCCTGTCACGCTGACCACGAAAGCGGATGCTGCAAATCTTGTAAACCTGCGGGCGCAGTTCAAAGCCACCAGCGGTGAATCGTCGATCCCCAGCTATCAGGACATCATTACGAAGCTCGTTGCTGGCACACTCCAGCGACATCCGCTGCTGGCCGGTCGTTGGGACGAAGATGCGATCGTGTTGCCGGCCGAGAATGAAATCCATATCGGGATGGCTGTCGATACAAGCGACGGCCTGCTGGTTCCGGTTCTTCGCAACTCGTCACAGCTGTCGCTCATCGAACTCGCCGCAAAAGCGCGATACCTCGTTGGTCAGGCTCGTGCTGGAAAGTTAACGGTCGCAGAGATGCTGGGGTCGGTCTTCACCATCACAAATCTGGGCGCTTTCGGGATCGACGCTTTCACGCCAGTGATCAATGTGCCTGAAACGGCCATTCTGGGCCTCGGCTCGATTCGTCGCGAACCGGTGGTCCTTGACGATGGCAGCATTGTGGCGAGGCATCAAATCACGCTCAGCCTGACCTTCGACCACCGCATCGTGGATGGTGCTCCCGCCGCTCGCTTCCTGCAGGATCTTGTCACCGCCATCGCGAATCCATCGGCAGTGTTGTTAGGTTGACGTTGAATTACGCACGAGATGTTGTCAGAGCCTCACCGACCGTCCACTCGCGACCGTTTCGAATGACTTTGCGGTAAAGTGTGTCTCGCTCAACCGGGACGCGACCTGCTTCTTTGATCAACCGATGCAGTTGCTCGACAGTCATACCTTCCGGAGTTTTCGCCCCCGCGTCGTGGTAAATCAATTCATGCACGACCGTACCGTCAATGTCGTCAGCGCCGTAGCCAAGTGCCAACTGAGCCGTCTGTTCGCCGAGCATGATCCAGTACGCTTTGATGTGATCAAAGTTATCGAGCATCAATCGTGACAAAGCGACCATTCGCAGATCGAAAATACCGTCGGCTTTCGGAATTGATGAAAGCTCAGTGTTTTCAGGATGAAACGCCAGCGGAATGAATGTCTGAAATCCTGATGTCTCATCCTGCAGCGTTCTCAAGCGGATCAAGTGATCCACACGATGTTCCGCTTTTTCGATATGACCATAAAGCATCGTGGCGTTAGATCGCAGCCCAAGCTGATGAGCCGTGTGGTGAACGTCAAACCATACATCACTGTCAGCTTTATGCTCGCAGATCTGTTGACGGACGCCCTCGTCAAAGATTTCAGCCCCACCGCCCGGCATACTGCCCAGGCCAGCATCCACCAATTGCTCAAGAATCCATCGAATCGGCTTCTTGGTGATGAAGCTGAACCAACTGATCTCAACGGGAGTCCACGCCTTGACATGGATTTCCGGACATGTTTCGTGGATCACGCGAACAACATTGAGATACCAGTCAAAACTTTTCTTATGATGCAAACCGCCGACGACATGGATTTCTGTGGCCCCAGCGGCGCGGCCTTCGAGAACTCGTTCTCGCAGCATGTCGTCGGTGAAAGTGTAGGCTTTATCGTCCTTTAAGTCGGCTCGAAACGCACAAAAGCGGCAGCGATACACACAGACATTCGTCGGGTTCAGATGAATGTTTGTGTTGTAATACGCATAGTTTCCGTTCTTGCGTTCACGAACATGGTTTGCAAGCTGCCCCA
>JANOZG010000292.1:0-6804 GCA_031429275.1 Planctomycetota bacterium | reverse complement strand
CGACGCGGAAAAGATCTCATTGTCACAAGCATGGCATGGTCGCTTTCTGGACGCTGAAGGTACTTGGTTCATCCGCTTCGCTCCGCCAGCCGATCCTCTCGGCGACGAACGAATCACATTTCCACCCGGAATCGCAGTCGCAGCGTTAGCGGACAAAACATCTCCCTGGCCGACCGACGCAGCGTCCGCTGGTGCCATATTCCGGGGCTATCGGCTTGACAGTCATGGCATGCCGACATTTCTGTATTCTGTTCACGGTGTCGATGTTGAAGACCGCATTGAGCCGGATGAAGATCGTGGTCTGCGTCGCACGATCGCGATTCAATCCAGCTCGGACTTGAAAACAACTGGACAACTTTGGCTACGGGCCCACGCAGGGAAGAGTCTTAGACAAAAGTCAAAAGAGGCGTACGTAAACGAATCTGGCATGATCGTGACAGTCGTGCAGCTCAACGGCCGTGGAGAATTACGCACCGGAAATGAAGAGTCCGACTGGATTATGGCGGTCCCTTTGGCAGGGGACGTCTCAATCCTGCTGCGGTATGAATCTGAACCAGAAAACGCGGATTTTTAGTATGCTGCCACGTGAACGGACTGCTGAAGTTCGTCACGAATAGCAAAAATTTCGGTCCGGCCACTCTTTGTTCGGCGCAGGCGCTCTTGACATACTTCGCGGTAGTTGCTGTAGGTCTGTCAAAGATCTTAAAGTCGTTCCCATCGAAACGACGAACATAAAGCAGGCGATTGTCATCCTGTTGTGGCGGTAAGCACACTTTGGTGTGATTACCTTGGGGAGGCCAGGAAGCACAATAGGCTGTAATTCGCCGGGGGGCAATTCAGCGTCTGACCGTAACGGCAGGGATGTCCGGATAAGGTCGCTGTCCATCGTTTCGACGATGGTGCAGAGTGAATTGCGCCCCAGTGTCTTGTGCAGACACGGGATTGCTCCGCACGCAATCCAAAGATAGACCCCTGTCATCATTTTGTACCCGCGTTTTGTTTTGGCTGTCACGACAGAGAATTCCTTTCGGGGAATTCAACCAGTGCAGAACATCAGAGTGATGACGATCTGGATTTCTAGGACGGAAATCCGGATGGTGCAGTGAGAACTGATTGGAGAGCCCGCCCATGAAGACGATCTTCACTACTGGTCAGGTAGCTAAGATCTGTAAAGTTGCCCCGCGTACTGTCTCAAAGTGGTTCGATTCCGGACGACTAAGAGGCTATCGAATTCCTGGCTCACAAGATAGACGCATACCTCGCGAACATCTGATCCGTTTCCTCAAGGAACACGGAATGCCTCTCGGCGAGCTGGAAGACGAAGCAATGGGCAAAATTTTGCTCGTTGGTTCTGATCTGACGACTCGCACGAGTCTGAATGAGATGATTTCCAACGACGACTTTAAGATCGAAATAGCTGCCAGTGGCTTTGAAGCTGGTATCCAGGCAGAATCCATTCACCCCGATTGCGTGGTGGTGGACTTTGTTATGGGGCGTGAAGAAGCTTTGATGATTGCCCAGAACCTTCGTCGGAATACAGAATTCCACGAAACCGTTCTGATTGGTCTTCTTAGCGACGATGACAACGCTTCCGGCTTTGACCGTTCGGTGTTCAGCGAAACGTTCCGAAAACCATTCGACGCAGCTCTGCTCGCCGAACGAATTCGGACGCTCGTGAATCGCCGAAAGCAGTTGGCCTGAGAAACCAACTGAAAGCCTCGGCGATCTGACCACGTCGAGAAAAACATAACCACCGGGTGATCCTTCGGGATCGCTCGGTGGTTTTTTGTTGCGCGCTCGCGGAGACGGAGGTTATTTTTGCGCAGGGAAAGGACAGAGGCATCAAGCAGGGATGTCCGTCCCTTGGTTTTTGTGGTGTCTGAGCGATCAATCGGGGTATGCACATCTCCCGCAGGACATCTGAAATCAACCGAGCACTTTTCGGCACATTCTGCCGCTGTAAACAGCCGAATTCAGGCTGACCGGGCTGACGATTTCGACCTTGCCGGGTTCTTGCCAAAACACGTATGATGACGATCCCGTCGCCTTTCCGATCGCTTCTTTGCCGCACTCTTTTCTTCGATGATTCTCCACCGGCACGCAATACTTTACCTCGCACGGTGAATCCTTTGGCTTCAATCCGCTCCGAATTCTTGACGTCTGAATCGAAATTGCCCTCGGGCAATCTGCGGATGTTGATGATATGCGTAGCGCTGCTGCTGATCCAAATAAGCGTAGGCTGCAAAGGAACATCCGTAAAGGAAGACAATCCGGTCTTCACTTCAGCTCCGCCGCGAAGATCGCTTGTCAACCGCGCTGCGGATGCAGAAGAAGAACGTCTGGCACAGCAGGCAAATGCCAAAAAGGACGGCATCGTCCCGGTCTCGTTTCATGAGATCGGTGTAGCGCCTTTGACCGGCACCAGCATCGTCGCTACCGTCAACGGAAAACCCGTCTTTGTCGATGACGTGCTCGGTGGTGTGCGCCGCAAAATCGAAGCGGACCCGAATCTGACAGATGAACAGCGTCAGTTAATCCTGATGCAGTCACTTCGCATTCGCACGCGAGAATACGCAGAAGATTCTCTTGTCGTACAGGCTTTGGAAGCCACGATTCAGGAGGACAAACGAAAGGTCATTCGCGAATCTCTGGAGCCTGCATTCAAAGAAGTCTGCGAAAAGATGATGAAAGACAATCAGCTGGCATCAGACGAAGAACTGGATATCTGGCTGGAATCTCAGGGATTTAGTCGTCGAGAGATGAAGGAAACCTTCATTCGGAGACAGTTTGTTGTCGGCTACGTGCAGTCAAAAGCCCAGGTGCCGAAAGAAATTGATCGAGAAGAGCTGGTCAAGTACTATCAGGAGCATATCGACGAGTATACGCCTGACGAAGAAGTTCGCTTCGCAGAGATCGTTGTGCGTTTCCGTGATCACGGTGGCCGCGAAGGTGCCGAAGATGTCATGACAAAGGTTGTTCAGCGTCTTCGACAAAAAGAAGAATTCGGAACCGTCGCCAGCGAACTCTCTGACGTCCTGAGTTCTGAGAAACGCGGCGACATGGGATGGATTAAGCGAGGCTCGCTGGCGGACAAAAATTTGGAAGACATGTTGTTCGACATGCCATCTGGTTCAATGACCAGCGTTCAGGTCCTGGACGACCGGTTTGAAGTTTACAAAGTCGTCGATCACCGCGAACCGAAGAGTGTTGAGTTTCAGTCGGTCCAAAAGGAGATCGAAGCGAAGATCCTTGAGGATCGCCAAAAAGCAGCGGAAAAGAAAGTTCTGGACGACCTCCTGGCAAGAAGCAACATCGTCACCATCTTTGATGGTGAAGAGCCTGTTGGAAAACCAGCTCTCCGCAACTAATCCCGATCGATGTTCTGGAGTAATTCGCCCATACGCGTTGTCAGCAACGTAAAGACCGTACTGTTTTCGCATGACGCATCGCACGGTCCAGTCAAAGTGTTTTCTTCAGGCCTTTGCCTTTTTCACGTGGAGTCTCTGCAGGAATCCTTGATTCTGCATCTGCCGATCTGGATGTGTCTGAATCATTGTTGATCATCAGCCACGGCCGTAGACGAGCCAGACTTGCCGGGCCAATTCCGGGGACTCGGCCCACGTCGTCGATGGAATTGAAACGACCGTTAATCTCGCGATCTGCGACTATCCTCTGTGCCAGTGAAGGGCCGATGCCTTCCAGCTGCATCCAGTCGACCCAGATCGAATCGTTCACGTCCACTCGAAAGTGCGTTTGGAACTCCGGGCCGCGTTTTAGCAACAATGGATCGGGACGACGTGTGGCTGCCACGATCCACTCGACTGTTAACCACAACAACAGGACCGACATGAGCACTGTCATTACGCGACGGTCCTGAGGTCGGAAGCCAAGGACACTTTCTGATTCTGCTGCAGATGTTGCTGTCCCCGGAGAAGTCGCCAGATCGCGACTTACAGCATTATCGGATGGCTGGGGCGACGGAGATTCCGGCAGATTGATATTGTCTCGCAAGGCCCTCTCCACAATCAAGGTGTTTACGCTTAAACCAGCACATCATGCACGACATTACCAGACACATCTGTCAGGCGAAAATCGCGACCCGCGTGCCGATACGTCAGACGCTTGTGATCCAGCCCCAGAGCGTAAAGCACTGTGGCATGCAGGTCGTGCATATGTACTGGATTCTCAGCCGGAGCGTAACCAAAATCATCAGTTGAGCCATAGGTCAGACCACCGCGAACGCCTCCGCCAGCCATCCACATCGTGAAAGCTCTTGGATGATGATTGCGGCCGTCGCCGTTTTCAACCATCGGTGTCCGACCGAATTCCGCGCCCCACACCACAAGAGTATCCTCAAGCAAACCGCGACGATCAAGATCCTCCAGCAGCCCCGCGATCGGGCGGTCAACCTTCACCGATTCCGTGATATGCCCGGATTGAGACGCTTTATGATGGTCCCAGGTATAGTCTGTCGAAACCTGAATATATCGCACGCCATTTTCAGCAAACTTACGAGCGAGCAGGCATTGGCGTCCAAAGTTGTTCGTTGGTTCGGAATCAATTCCATACAGATCCAGCGTCTCTTTGGACTCATCGTTCAGACTCATAATCTGCGGCATGGTGGACTGCATGCGAAAGGCCAGCTCGTAGTTTGCGATCAAGCCTTCAATGTTCTGATCCGCCGTAGCGTCGCGCAGGTGGCGACGGTTGATAGATTGAATGAGATCCAATTGTGAGCGTTGGAGCTCGCTGCCAAAGCGAACGTTCGCAAGATTCGACACGACCGCCTTCGAAATCGGAATCTCCGCCGAACCAATCGCCGTGCCCTGATGCATCGCTGGCAGAAACGCACTGCCATAATTCTGGACTCCGCCATGTCCGCGTGGCGGGGAGATCGTAATAAACGCCGGCAGATTATCGCTCTCACAACCAAGCCCGTAGCTTACCCAGGCACCAATGCTTGGCCGCACAAGGTTGGCCTGACCTGTGTGCAATCGCAGCAACGCCTCACCATGCGCGCTGCCTTCTGTATGCATGGATCGAACAACGCACATCTTGTCGGCGTGTCGCGACAGATGCGGAAACAGCTCGCTGATCCAGACGCCGCTTTCGCCGTACTGGGCGAATTTGAATGGTGAACCAAGCGCGGTCCCGAGTGAATCTGCTTCCTGTCCGATTGGCTTGCCCGGCAACGACTGGCCAGAGAGAGCATTCAGTGCGGGCTTCGGATCGAACAGATCCACGTGACTCGGCCCGCCCCACATAAACAGAAAAATGACGCGTTTTGCGCGAGCTGGCACATGAGGCAGTGGTAAAGCCAGTGAACTCAATTGCTGTTCATCGGCGACAACGTTCTGCCCAGCCAATGCCGCCAATGCCAATGCACCAAATCCCGCAGCACTATTTTGCAACATGCTGCGGCGAGTCTCTGGCAGCAGAAATTGATGGCAACTCATCGATTATTCCAGTACCTGAAAACGACTTGAAGCAAACAGCGCCTGACAGACCATCGTCCATGTTTGCACTTCAGCGTCCGGTCGCTGGCTTTTTTGTACCGCCGCAATGTACGACTTCAAGTCTTCACGTTCTTCGTCCGTAATCTGCGACGTCAACAGCAACTCTAATACTTTGTTCAGGCGTGCGTCCAATTTGGCGGCAGAATCAACATCCGCGTCAGATGAGACTTTCAAAACTCGTCGAGCGGTTGCATCAGCGGAGTCCATGACTGACACGTCGTTCAACATAAACAGTCCCTGCGTCGCGACCATCGTTTGAGGTCTCATACCAGTTGCAGCGTGCGGATCGGCAAAGTCAAACGCTGCGAAGAGTTCTGGCAAGTCGTTTCGTATTACGGGCAGATAGATGCTGCGGCATTGAAAATCCGTGCGACGCCGATTCTCATTGCCTCCAACCGCAGTTGCCTGATCGCCAAGATACGAGACCGTCGAATCGACCGAATTCAGGTGCAGCGTACCAGCTGCTGACAGCATGGCATCTCGGAGTGCTTCCGGCTCAAGCCGCTGGCGATGAGCTCGCCACAGCATGCGATTGTCGGGATCATTCGCATAAGCCGCATCATCGTGACGACTGCTCATTGTAAAAGTACGACTCAGCGCAACCTTGCGAATCAGTGACTTCACCGACCACTGTGACGCAATGAGTTCGCTCGCCAGATGATCAAGCAATTCCGGATGAGTCGGCAGATCTCCTGTGCGTCCAAAATTATCGACGGTCCTCACAAGACCCTGTCCGATCATGTGATACCAAATGCGGTTTGCAAGGACTCGGGCGGCGAGTCGCCCCGCACCGCTGTCTACATCGGTGAGCCATTGAGCCAACTGCAATCGACCACTTTGTCCGTTTGGTATCTCCACCGGCTTGTCGCCGACAACTCGCAGGAAGCCGCGCGGAACTTTGTCGCCCAGCCGGTCGAATTGTCCAGCCAGACGAATGGCTTCATCAGCGGGCGATTCGACATCGTGCGAAATCATGGCTCGCGGTGGAATCGCAGGTGGTTTGGCTAGCGCCGTTTCCAGTGCTGCCACGAAGGTCTGCTGAGCCGTAATTCGTTGCTCGACTGCAAGTGCAGAATCCTTCGCACCGTCGGCAATTGCATCGGCATGAACAGTCTGCTGTGTCTCGAAGGATCCAAGGTCGCCTTTCTCAAGGAACTCGAGCGCGGACTTCGCTCGTTCTTTTTGTTTCTGCAATTGTGGCCGACCACGCCAATATGTTTCGTACGCGTCGTCCAGCTGTTCACCGTCAGCACCGAGTCCGACAAGTTGTTCCATGACTCTCTGTTCG
>JANOZG010000291.1:0-1811 GCA_031429275.1 Planctomycetota bacterium | reverse complement strand
GACATCCCCCGCTCGCCGAACCCAGACCGCATTTCGGCCGCTTGCAGAGTCGTTTGAGCGAATCCTTTTGTTGAGAGAGGGCTCGCAATTTTTTTCAAAATCAGATCGCTATTGGTTCCCCATGTTGGTTCGCATGATTTCGGCCGCCTTCTCATGGATAAGTTTCGACGAATTGGCGTTCTTGCTGACGGATGAGGCTCTTCAGGGGGTCAATGCTGCGGCGGCTGACCTGTTCAAATTGCCAGAGTCCGCGAATGAGGGCTCAACCAACTTCGAGCCGAAGATGCTGTCGACATTGATTGGCTATTGTGCGGCCATCATGGCGGCATCGGTGGGTGGTGGCTGGCTTCCCTCAATTGTCAGACTCACGCACACTCGCATGCAGACCATTATCAGTTTCGTGGGAGGACTGATGCTGGGGATCGCGCTTTTCCATCTGCTGCCGCATTCGGTGCATGGGTCGAACACCGTCCATGATTCAGCCTGGTGGATGATGGCGGGCATACTCACCATGTTCCTGCTGATTCGCTGCTTTCATTTTCATCACCATGGTCCGCTGGAAATCTCGACGGCTCAGGAAGACCCCTGCGCCGGTCATGATCCTCACGACCATGATCATGACCACGATCATGATGCTCCACACGTACATGAGCATGTCGGCCACAACAACGCGGGTTTGCTGCCAGTGATTGGTCAGCCGTATTGTCATCACGCACATCAGTTGAGCTGGATGGGGATCGCGATTGGACTTTCGCTGCACACCATGATTGACGGCATCGCTTTGGCGGCCAGTGTGGAAGCCGCGGCCAAGTTTCCGTCACGGACTGTTTTTTACGGGTTGGGCACATTCCTGGCGATCATTCTGCACAAACCGCTGGACGCCGTATCGATCACCTCGTTGATGGCGGGCAGCGGTTGGAAGAGTCGTTCACGCTTCCTTGTGAACCTGGTTTTTTCCATCATGTGTCCAATCGGAGCGGCATTGTTTATGCTCGGCATCCGACAGTTCAGCGGAATGCAGGAGGCTGTGGTCTGTTCTGCACTGGCGTTTTCCGCCGGGGTGTTTTTGTGTATTGCGCTGAGCGACCTTCTGCCAGAAATGGAATTCCACGCCCACAATCGGTTCCGATTGACCGTGGCTTTGACGGCGGGCGTGTTGCTGGCCTATGGGATTGCGATGCTTGAACGGACGCGATTGTTTTAAAGCCTGCCCCTTGGGATTTTCCACCGACACCATGCCGGTTTGCAATGTGTCTGACGGACTTCCAGTCCGCCATTTCGGGGACGGACTGGAAGTCTGTCGCATGTCGAATTAGGGAAGCGATTTCAGTACGAATCCCGGCTGCGATCAAGTGTGCGGGCAGCAGCAAGCAGTTGGAATGGGTTCCCTCATCAACGAAAAACGGCCCCAGTCACTTTCGTGACGGGACCGTTCAGCATTTCAAGCAAACCCACACGTCTAGAGCTGTTCAGCCATAGCCGATGCTTTGGCCTTAATCTCGTCAGGGTCTGAGAGTCCTTCCAGTTCCGTAAGCTCAGTCAACAACGCATCGGCCTTCACAGAGTCTGTAGCCTTCATCGCTTCCAGGTTTTCACGCAATGCCGACGCTGTGCTACCCAACTCCCCAGAATTTGCGACATCCATCAGGATGGCCTTGGCTGGCGGTGGTGAGTGAGTTCTTCGAACAAGCCACCATCGACATGGACGGCTCGATCGTCCAGACCACTGGCGAGTGCAAGGAAGGTATGGACATTTCATACAACGGCGAATGGGCCCGCCTTCAGGTATTAGCGTAACAGGGCACCCGCTG
>JANOZG010000290.1:0-2601 GCA_031429275.1 Planctomycetota bacterium | reverse complement strand
GAACTTTGCAGATTGTGGCAGTGGTTTCGCTTTCGACGGCCACCTGTCTCACCAAGAGTCAAATAGACTTCATTTCGACTCGAAGCAAAGACGTGTTGATCGATCAAAATACCTTTCTTACATTTTTCATAACGACCGCGCAATAAAAAACCGCCTGGTTTCAGGCCAAAACCAGGCGGCGAAGTCAGCTCATACGAGCAATCTGATTTTGAATCAGATTAGAAAGCGTTGTCACCCAGTGGGTCCTGAGCAGCAATACCAGTCCCCGTCTGGCGGTTACGAGCACCACCCGGTGAAACGAGTCGAGCGTAAACGGTGGTGTCGATGGTGTCGCTGATGAAACCAACGGAACCATCGCAGTAACCAACGTTCACTCCGCCGGAGTGATTGCTGTTCGGAGCAGCAGAAAATGGATTGGCTGCGTTAGCTTCCGGACCGGCTTTCAGACGATTTGGCAGACTGTCAGTCTTATTGCTGTTTGCAGCATTTTGTCCTGGCTGTGGAAAGCGGAAGCTGTTATTTGAGGCCGAACCTGGAATACCAGTCATAGCCGCTGTATGTACCATGTAAACGAAGCCGACATTCTGCCACGTTGGGTCCGCCCAACTTGGCGTAGCACTTGCGTTTCCGGCGTTGACATTTTCAGTAAAGAGAATTGTCTGGCCGCCACCATCGTAAATACCATCGATAGAATGGCTGTTCTTCTGACGTTCACGCCCGCCTGTAGCAGTTCCAAAATCCGGCCACATTACGCCAGTGTCCCGGTGAGCATCAGCATCGGCTGGATCCAGATCCGGACCAGCTGGAAGATTGGTACCTGGTTCACCAGCCGCTCCCGTATTCCAGTTGATCTCACCAGCAACCCAACGATTTCCGCCGACGCCCGTGAGAAGATAACCGTTGTTTCCAACGTAGCTCAGGCCACCGTTGACACCGTTGGCCGACTGATCGTCAGGACAGGCAAGAACACCAACGTATGTCTGGCTTAGCGTCAGGTTTCCAACAGCATTATTCCATGTAGCATTGTTATCCCACCGGTCAGATATGTCACGACGATCCATCTGCGAGAGGATTTCGACAACCCAGCTTCGCAGTGGGAGAGCGTTCCCAACACCTGCTGATGAACCCATCGTGTAAACACCCAAAGCAGGAAATCGCTTCTTGGAAGACGCGAAGTTATGAGTCGCCAGAGTGATGTTTTTCAGTTTGTTTTTGCATTCCAGCGTGCGAGCGGCAGCTCGGGCGTTCTGGACGGCTGGCAGGATGAGTGCCATCAACGTCGCGATGATGGAAATCACCACCAGCAGTTCGATGAGAGTGAAACCACGACGAGTGGGTTTCTGTGTCAATTGTGGACGACGGATTTGCATGAGCGTGACTCCAAAGAGAGCAGGACGTTTGAGAACAGAAATGGGCCTGAGAACACTTTCACTAATCTAATAACGCAATTTTCGGGGCGAATCCGGCGGATTTTGGAAAGAACTGACAACTTTGGCAAAAAACGCCTGAATTTTAACGTGCATTCGATTTCGAACAATACACCCGGAAACAACTTATCGCAACTCAGAATTCCCCCGCCTGCTCCACCCTGCAACACTCCCGTGGTGTATTGTGCAACAGGTAGCAAAAACGCCACACGAGAAAATGTGTTCGTTCTCTTCAGGCGAGCGGGGGATGTAAATCCCCTGATTTATTGCGATTGCTGGAAGAATCCGGGCACTTACATACCCGGCTCGCCGTTTGAAATCCTTAAGTCCGCCGTGGCGAAAACGTTTACTAACTTCTTTTCTGGTGATGATCATCTCTCGATGGGGACGAGCCCCATCATGGCGGAAATCCACGAAAGGCCCAAGCCATCCACCCCGAGGTCAGGAGAGAACGAAAACAAATCTCCGCATCAATTTCGCAGCCAGAATTCGCAAGAACTCAAAACTCGGCGTCATTCACGCGGATGTCTCAAGACTTCGGCCATGACAAAACATCTCGCGGATGAGGCGATCGATACATCGCCTACTCAATCGTCGCCTTGGCCTTTATCAACCGCTTCCAGTCAAAATCACCGGATCCCGCATCGTATGCATTAAATGCCTCTGTGCGATCGATAATAAACACAGCCCTTTGCTGCCAGCCGGGATTCGTGGGAGGGGCAGCGTTCGGTTCGAGGTCAAGTCTTGCTCCCACGCGAATGAAACCAGAGTTCGGCGGATCTTCAACGGCTTCAAAATACGCGGCTGTTGAATAGACAATGAAAGTGTTACTCACGGTTGTTGTGTTATTCATGATCTTCGAAAGAAGCTGATGCTGGTGGACCGTGTTCGTCGTGTCTGGAGTCTTGTGCTGAACTCTGTCGCCGAGTTCCAGCCAATTGCGATTTGTTGCTTCATCGGGGAGAGTTGTATTCGG
Source organism: Planctomycetota bacterium (assembly GCA_031429275.1). Taxonomy (GTDB): domain Bacteria; phylum Planctomycetota; class Planctomycetia; order Planctomycetales; family Planctomycetaceae; genus SXXK01. The sequence continues at coordinate 198 of JANOZG010000290.1, read as the reverse complement.
ATCGACATCATTCAGATCGCTCAGCAGCGCGGTCGGGGTTCTCAAATCCCCGGAGAATGTTCGGAAAATGGTGGACTGAGAGCCATCGTCATCTTCATTGGCAGCTGCACGTCGAAAACCTGGTGAACGAAACGGACGGGCATTGGGAGTGCCTGGGAGCAAGAAGTTCCTTGAGTTGTTCACGCCTGGCCGAGGATC
>JANOZG010000289.1:0-5360 GCA_031429275.1 Planctomycetota bacterium | reverse complement strand
GGAAACGTCCGGAGGCAATTTTGAAATGGCAAAACCTGTGGAAAACGAAGAAAAAAGCGACTCTTTCGATCTGGACCGGATTCGGAAACTGCTGCAATTGATGGAGAAATTCGACGTTTCTGAAATCAACCTTCAGAACGATGACGAGTCGTGGAAAATCCGACGCGGGCCCCGAGTGGCATACTCCCAACCTGCATCTGCACCGCAATTTTCGATGCCGATGGCGGCACCAGCTCAAGCAGCCTCACCGGCCGCAGCTTCAGTCGCCACCGCTGCAGCAGCGCCGGCCGCGCCTGCCGGGGTGACGATTAACGCGCCGACCGTTGGCACATTCTACGCGGCGGCCAGTCCGGAAGACGCACCATTTGTTTCAGTCGGCTCCGTGGTCAAACCCGATACCACGATCTGCATGATCGAAGCGATGAAAGTGTTCAATGAAATCAAGGCGGAGAAATCCGGTCGCATCGTCGAAATTCTCGTTGAGAACGGCGAAGCAGTTGGATTCGGTCAGCCTTTGTTCCGTATCGAACCGGCCTAGTACCTTTCCGTGAGCCGACGGCGCTAGCGGGGTGTTGATATAATGGGTTTTCACAACCCGAAACGTCAGTGAGGGATATAAAGTTGCCGCGTTTTCAGCAACAATCCCTCGCTGACGCTTCGGGTTAGGATTAAATCAACAGACCGCTAGCCGCGGGCCTTGGCTTGTAACGACGGTGGTATCGCCCAAGGCTAGCGCCTTCGGCTCTTCGACATATTTCAGGTCATCAAATGTTTCAAAGAATTCTGGTTGCGAACCGTGGCGAAATCGCCCTTCGAATTATCCGCGCTTGCCGCGAACTTGGAATCGAAACGGTTGCCGTTTACAGCGAAGCCGACCGCGGCGCGCATTATCTGCAGCTTGCGGACGAGGCCTGGTGCATCGGGCCGGCTGCGGCATCTGACAGTTACCTGCAGATAAACCGCATTATTAGTGCGGCGGAAATCGGCAATGTTCAGGCGGTTCATCCGGGCTACGGATTTCTTGCAGAAAACGCGCACTTCGCTGAGGTCTGTCGCAGTTGCAACATTGAATTCATCGGGCCGCCTGTACACGCCATGCAGCAACTCGGCGACAAAGTCAGCGCTCGCGAAATCGCGATGAAGGCTGGTGTGCCGTGTGTTCCGGGTAGTGATGGCCTGGTGACCGATGTTGATGACGCAGTGAAGATTGCAGATCGCATCGGCTATCCGGTGCTGATTAAAGCCACAGCGGGCGGCGGTGGTAAAGGGATGCGAGTCGCCGGCAACGAAATTTCGCTGCGAGCTGGTTTGCAGGCGGCATCGGCGGAAGCAGAAAAAGCATTCAAAAACGCTGGCGTCTACATCGAAAAATATGTCGAACGACCACGACACGTGGAAATCCAGATTCTTGCTGATAATCATGGCAATGTCGTCCATCTGTTTGAACGTGACTGTTCAATGCAGCGACGTCACCAGAAGTTAATCGAAGAAAGTCCGGCTCCAAAGTTGCCCCCCGAAGTCCGTCAGAAGATGTGCGAGTGCGCGGTCAACCTTGTTCGCGAATCCGGCTACACAAATGCCGGTACTGTCGAATTCATCGTCGACAAGAATTACAACTTCTACTTCATTGAAGTGAATGCCCGAATCCAGGTAGAACATCCTGTGACGGAACTGGTCACTGGCATAGATTTGATCAAGCAGCAGATTCTGGTAGCGGCGGGCGAAAAATTGCCGTTTACTCAGGCTGATATCAAGCACACTGGATGTGCAATTGAACTGAGAGTCAATGCGGAAGATCCCGAAAACAATTTCCGGGGCAGTCCCGGCACGATCACAAAGCTGCGTCTGCCTGGCGGAGCAGGTGTTCGGTTTGATTCGCATGTCTATGAAGGCTACACAATCAGCCCGTACTATGATTCGATGATCGGTAAGCTGATCGTCCACAAGCCAACGCGCGACGAGGCTATTCAGTGCATGCGTCGTTGCCTGCGTGAATTCGTCATCGAAGGTATTGCGACTACGTTGCCTTTGGCGAAGCGAATGTTCAATCACGCAGACTTCGTCGATTTCTCGATCGATACCACATTCGTAGAACGCACGTTCTAGTAGCGGATTGAACTGCTGGTTTTCGCTGAGGAACAATCTCCAATTTGATTTCCGTATAACACGTGGCCGACAGGCCAGACCGTTCAATCGACTGGCCTTGTCGGCCGCGGGTTAAACGAGCAAGAGATCGGTTCCGAAATCCTGTTATCATTTCAAATCTGAAATCTGAAATCTGAAATCTGAAATCTGAAATCTGAAATCTGAAATCCTGTCCCCACAAGGAAATCTGTTCATGTCCCACGGTATTAAACGCGTTGCATTGTTGTTTGCCGGTGGCCCGGCTCCAGGAGCCAACGCTGTCATTTCCACCTGCGCGATTTCTTTTATTCGTCAGGGTATTGAAGTTGTTGGCATCAAATACGGCTATTCGAATCTGATGGAGTTTTCACCAGCCTCGCCGCTGGTTGAGGGCGTACATTATATGAACCTCACCGAGAAGTCTCTCCGCCGCACTCGCAGCAAGGAAGGCATCATCATTGGTACGGCTCGAGCTAACCCAGGCAAGCATATCACAGCTCCTGAACATCTGGAAGATCCTGAAAAGGCTGCCCCGATGAAGCGAGCCTATGAAGCATTGCGATCGATCGGCGTCGATGCACTCGTCTCCATTGGTGGCGACGATACCCTGAAGACTGCCAACAAGATAAAGATGTATCAGGATCGTCTGCCAGCGGACATGAAGCGCATGCCGGTCGTACACGTTCCGAAGACCATCGACAATGACTATATGGGCATCGACTTCACGTTCGGATATTTCACAGCGGTTGAAACTCTGGGCACTGAAATTCGCAATCTTCACGCCGACGCCGAAGCCGCTCGTGCGTATTTCATCGTCGAAAGCATGGGACGCAGTGCGGGCTGGCTCGCATACGGAGCTGCTATCGCGGGTGAAGCGAATATGGTGTTGAGCGTTGAAGACATCAATGAAGGCAATCTGGCTGCTGAATCCACACCAAAACGAAAAGTGATGGATACGGATAAGATTGTCCAGAAAATTGTCGGCATGATGCGTCACCGACAGGAAAAGGAAGGCAAAGAATACGGCGTCGTTGTACTGGCAGAAGGCATGGCGGAATACCTTTCGGACGAAATCCTGAAAGACGTGCCACGCGACGATCACGGTCATATCTCGGTCGCCAACGTCGATCTTGGAAAAATGTTTGCCAGGAAAGTCTCTGCGGAATTCCAAAAGCAGACGGGGCTGAAACGCAAGGTTACCGGACTGCAGCTTGGCTACGAATGCCGCTGCGCTCGACCACATGCTTTCGACGTGATGCTCGGCAGCCAGCTGGGTGTGGGTGCCTACCGTGCCTTGTGTGAAGAAAAACACAATGGCGTGATGGTGTCAGTCTCTGGCCAGCTGGATCTGCACTACGTACCGTTCGAAAAACTTGTGGATCCTAAGACTCTCGTGACCGTGGTACGCTTTATCAAACCTGGCAGTGACTTTCATAAACTCGCCAGATTTCTGGAATCCAGCGGTCTGTAGCCAACCAGTCGTCGCTACACCCGACGCAGAGTCGGGGAAGGCGGGGCCTGGGCTGTGCGACAAATAGCAATTTGTTCGATTTCTCAAGGATTTGATGACGTCATTTCTGTTTCGAGGGAAACATCAATTTCCGGACCATCCTGTCTGCCGAGCCTGCTTTCAATGGCGATGACGTGGGCTTAAGCAATCCATGTGGTGTCATGACCGTTTTGTGGCTTTTTGTGCTTTTTGTGGCTAGAAAACAAGTCGTAGGCACTCGGAGTTTTGCTAGCCACGAAAAACACGAAGAGACACGAAAAAAATCGCAGCACCATGATCGCAAGTTCGGACATTGGCGATTCAGGCTGAGCCTATACTCCAGCAAACCGCCATGGATCAGAACAAAACTCACGCAAGTATTGTATGGCCTTCTTGCTATTTGTCGCACAGCCCAGGCGGGGCCAGCATGGAACAAATCTATCGTAAACGGAGGCGGGCCATTGTTGCAGAATGTTCTATTCCGCGTGTGTAGGCCCCGTGGTAACGCCACCTGATCGCTGCTGACGACGCAGAAGTGCAGCTTCGATGAAGCCTTTGAACAGCGGGTGAGCGTTGTGTGGCTGCGATTTGAATTCTGGATGATACTGCACAGAGACGAACCATGGGTGTGATGCGAGTTCCACAATCTCGACCAAACCACCGTCGGGACTGGTGCCAGCGATCGTCATCCCGGCGTCAGCGAATTCCTTGCGGTAGTCCGGATTGAATTCATAACGATGACGATGACGTTCGCTGATTTCCTGTTTGCCATAGGCTGTGGCGGTTCGCGTGCCCGGAGTAATCACGCACGGCTGCGCGCCCAGACGCATCGTGCCGCCTTTGTACCGTATCCCTTTCTGTCCTTCCAAAAGACAGATGACAGGATGTGAAGTATCGCTTGAGAACTCGCTGCTGTTAGCGTCGGCAAGGCCCAGCACGTTGCGAGCAAATTCGATCACGGCGCATTGCATGCCGAGGCAGATGCCAAAGAACGGGATTTCGTATTCGCGAGCGAACTGGATCGCCTGAATTTTGCCTTCGATACCACGCATTCCGAAACCACCAGGAATCAGCAGACCGTCAACGCCTTTCAGCAGCAATTCAGGTTCCTGACGCTCCATTTCTTCTGCTTCGATACGTTTGACATTGACCTGCGTCGAATTCGCAAACCCGGCATGGTCAAGCGATTCATAAATCGACTTGTAGGCGTCGCGATGCTCAATGTATTTGCCGACAACCGCGATTGTGACTTCATTGACTGGATTGCGAATGCGGTGCACCAGCGCGCGGTAGTCGTCCATTTTCAACGGACCAGCGTTAAGATGCAGTTTCTGGCAAATCAATTCGTCCAGACCATGTTCAATAAGTCCAATGGGAACTTCATAGATCGAAAACTCTTTATCGACTTCTTCAATAACGGCTTTCTTTTCGACGTTACAGAAGAGGGCTATCTTGTCTGTGTGTTCGCGGCCGATGGGGCGTTCCGTACGCACGATCAGAATGTCCGGCTGAATACCAATTTCTCGCAGCTGCTGGACGCTGTGCTGCGTTGGTTTCGTTTTGGCTTCGCGTGCGGCTTTAAGATAAGGAACGAGCGTCAGGTGAATGAACATGACGTTTTCTTTGCCGATGTCGAGCGGAATTTGTCGGATCGCTTCCAGAAAAGGCAAACCTTCAATGTCGCCGACCGTGCCTCCAAGTTCTGTGATCACAACATCCACATCAGGAGTGGCCAGACTTAGAATAC